>DASWHT010000054.1:0-29361 GCA_036398075.1 Binatia bacterium
GTTTTTCTCGAATCGAAATTGCGCCCGGTCGAGGCGTGTTTCCGATCTGGCGCTCTCGGTGTGTAAGATCGGCGCGCCGGGTTTCATCGCCTGCGCCGGATCGAACACCGCGGCCAATGGCTCGTAGTCCACCGCGATCAACTCCAGCGCCTCCTCCGCGATGTCCTTCTCCTCCGCCGCCACCGCGGCGATGATGTCCCCGACGTACCTCACCCGATCCAGCGCTACCACCGGCTGATCCTTCACCACCGGGCCGAAATAGGCATTCATCCCTTTAAGATCGTCCCGCGTTAACACCGCCACTACGCCGGGCAACTTCTTCGCCTGGCTCCCATCCACGCGCGTAAGCCGCGCATGGGGATAGCTGCTGCGCAATACCTTGGCGTACACCATACCCGGCATCTCGACGTCCGCGGTAAACTGCGCCCAACCCCTGAGTTTCGCCGGCCCGTCGACCCGGGGAAAATTCTCGCCTAGACCGCTCATTGTATTTTTGCTCCTTCAGGCCGCACATTCGGTCAACGCGCGGCGCACCAACACCTGAACCAGTTGCCGTTTGTAATCCGCGGGGCCGCGCAGATCATCGATGGGATCCACGGCCGCTGCGGCGCTACGGGCGATCTCAGCGATCGCGTCAGCAGTCGATTTTTGTCCCGACCCGAGCCCTTGATCCGTCAAAACGACGGGCGCCGGCGACACCGCGCCGACCACGACGCGCGCCTCTGCCGGCTTGCCGTTAGCATGCCGTACCCATGCGGCGACCCCGGCGCAAGGACGATCCTCCGATGAACGCGTGGTAAACTTAACGTAGGTGCTTTTGACATTCGCCGGCGCCGGCGGCACTAGCAATGCGGTGAGTATTTCATCCCGCTCTAAACCGGTCTCGTAACTGCCGATCAAAAAATCGCGCAGTTTGACGGTTCGGACCCTGTCGCGCGTGGTCAACTCCACGCTGGCATCAAAGGCAACTAGCGCCGCCGGTGGATCGGACTGGGAATCCGCGTGGGCCAAGTTGCCACCGATGGTTGCCATGTTGCGGATGCGAATGTTCGCCACCACATGGCAGGCCTGAGCCAGCAAGGGGTAGTGTTGCCGCACCGCCGGCGCGCTCTCGACATCGAAGATGCTTGCCAATCCGCCGACCCGGAGCCCACTCCTCGGCTCGTAGGTAATCTCCGCCGCGCCTTTGATTTTTTTCAGATTGACTAGAGTCTTGGGCAGCAGAATGCCGTGCTTGATCAAAATCAAAAGCGCCGTGCCGCCGCTGATAAGCTTGACGTCGTCGTCCGCCGAGAGAATTTCACAAGCGTCGTGAATCGATTTCGGTTCGAGCAGATTGAAACGTCGCATGTCACACCTCTAACTAGCGCGGATTATTCGCGTGATTAGCGCCCGATTACTAAGCCTCTTGGTGGAGGACAATGGGCCTGTACCTCAACGAGTCGTTCAAAACGTTCCAATCGTTCCAAACGTTTTGAGCGGCTTGAACGACTTGAACGTTTTGAACCCCGCTCGCTGCCCGCTCTCGTACCCGCGTAGAGCCGATAGGCTTCCATAAATCAGTCCCCCGCATTTCCTAACCGACAAAGCAAAGTGACATTGGCGCGAATCTATGCCCAGCCGCCGGCGCCCGTCAAGAGCGCTACGCCGGCTCGAATCAGGCTGGAAGTCATAAAAAAGGGCAAGCCCGCTTACGCGATACTTGCCCTTTTGCTCTTGCCCCGTGAACGGCGAGCCGGAGTTATTTTTTTCCGTTGGTACCGAAAAGTTCGGCGCCCCATTTTTTCGCCGTGGCGTCCAACACTTCTTTGCTCGATTCGGCCACCGGCGGGAAGTCTTTCATCCATTCATAGGGCCGGGTCGCGTCGATGATCGCGCGGGAGTTGAAGCCCTTCTTGGTCGGATGAATGACCGGATCGAGAGGGCCGCTCCAGCACCGGCGCAAGATATCGATGTCTTGTTCCGGGTCGCAGCGGGTACACATCGCCCAGATCACGTCGTCGTTATTCGAGGGATCGATATCGTCATCGACAACGACGACGAAGCGGCCGAGATAGGCGCCGGCGTGGCATTGCGACGCGATCACGGCGGCCTGCTTGGCATGGCCGGGATAGCGCTGCTTGATCGATACGGCCATCATGAGCCGGCTGCCGCCCGAGACGGTCAACCATACTCCTTTCACATCCGGCACGCCGGCCTTCTCCATTTCATCCCAAATCAACGCGGAGCGTAAATAGGATCGATACCAGCCGAGTTCCGCCGGCGGACGGCCCGGCGGCGAACCGAGAATGATCGGATCGTTGCGGTGATAGAGCCGCTTTACTTCGACCCAGGGCTCGGCGCGCTCGGCGCTGGCGTAGTAGCCGGTCCATTCGCCAAATGGTCCTTCTATCTTGGGGTTATCGAAATGGACGTCGCCTTCGATGACGATCTCGGCGTTGGCCGGTATCGGCAAGCCGGAGTACTCGCCTTCGACCATTTCGAATGGCGCACCGCGGATACCGCCGATGAATTCATATTCCGGCACGCCGTAGGGAACTTCGATGCTGCCCGCCAAGAATGTCAGCGGATCATGGCCAAAGGACATCGCCATTTTAAACGGCTGGCCGCTGGCCGCATACTTTTCACGCTGGATACGGCCATGCTTGCCCGGCGAAATGTAAAATCCGAGTTTGTTTTTGTCGTGAATCATGACGCGGTAGGTGCCGTAGTTGACCCAACCTTCGTCCGGGTCGCGCGTAATATCGACGCTGCCCGTGCCGATATAACGGCCGCCGTCTTTGTCATGCCAGAGCGGGGTCGGAAACTTGAACATATCGATATCGCCGTCTTTATAGACGTTATCGAAGAGCGGGCTTTTTTTCACGAACTTGGCGGGAAGCGGCTTGATCTTTTTGTAATTGTCTTTCCAGATTTTGACGAAATCCATTTTAGTTTCGCCGGAGGGCATACCGAGGGTGAGAGCCAGGCGCTTTCTCGACGCCAATGAATTGGACAACACGCGGTAACCCTTTGGATAGCCTTTGATATCCTCGAACAACACCGCCGGGCCGTCCTCTTTGTGGCCCACCAGCTCGGTGATGGCGCCGATTTCCAAGTTCCAGTCGCAGCCTTTGAGGGTTTTCAGTTCACCCATCTCGTCCGCGATCTGGATCCAGTCCCTAAGATCCTGATATTCCATTCGGTCCTCCTGAAGATTTGCAGAACATTCGGTTAGCGCACATGAGGTGGCCTGAATTTATCGGAAAATAGGCCATGGGTCAAGACGAACAGGCCGCCGTCAAACGGTCGAAAGCTAATTGAAATCAACACTTTCTCATGCTACCCCTGAGTTGTGCCGGGCAAGTTGAAGAGCCGAGAAGAACTCAAGTCCGTCGCTTTACAGGCGAAAGCGCGCGGCCAAAAAATCGTTTTCACCAACGGCTGCTTCGACATCCTGCACCGGGGCCACTTGCACGTGCTGCGGGAAGCGAAGGCGCTCGGCGATTTGTTGATTGTCGCGGTCAATAGCGACGGTTCGGTCAAGCGGCTCAAAGGCCCCTCACGGCCGGTCATCAGCGAAGCCGGACGTTCCGAGTTGATCGCCGCTCTGGAGATGGTAGATTATGTAACTTTGTTCGACGAGACAGACCCCCGCCGTCTCATCGAAGAGATTCAGCCGGACATCTTGGCGAAAGGCGGGGATTGGCGCCGGGACCAAGTCGTGGGCGCGGATATTGTCGAGCGAAGCGGCGGCAAGGTCGCCGTCATTCCCTACTTGAAAGGTTTTTCAACTACGGAAATTATCGAAAGGGTGCGGAGTTAGAAACTATGGCAAGAAGTTGTGCAATTTGCGGCAAGAAACGGTCCATTGGCAACAGCGTGAGCCACGCCAACAATAAATCCAAGAGGTCGTGGCAACCAAATTTGAAAAGAGTGCGAGCGACATTTGCCGGGCAGGTTAAGCGCGCTCTGGTCTGCACCGATTGCATTCATTCAGGCCGTGTTCAGAAAGTGGCCTGAGCCGCCGGCGCGGTTCAAAGTTACGGGTTCAACGTTCAACGACCCATCCCCACCTTAAACTTTGAACATTGAACCTTGAACTCGTAGGGCCATCGACTCCCCTACGGAAGCGTTGCGCCTCGCTGCTTGCGTCGACCGCACAATAAACCGAATTAGTGAAGCTCTTCGTTGGCAGGGCGCGCCGATTGAGGCATCTCGGCCATTCGGCCCCGCGCCCGCACGGCCTTAAATACTCCCTTCACCTTCGATATGTTGTGGAGCACGCGCTTCAGGTGCTCGGAGTTCTTAATCATAACCTCGAAGGTATTGAGCGCGCGCTGATCGGCAAAGGTGCGGATCTGCGCCCGCGCGATATTGGCCTCGGCGCTGGTGATCGCCGAGCTGATGGCCGCCAGCAGTCCGGGCTGATCGACGCAGGTCACTTCGATTTTCACCGCCCGCGGCGCTTGGCCGTCCTCTTCCCAGCTGACCTCGACCTTGCGGTGCGGATCGCTTTCTAGAATCGTCGGGCAACCGACGGTGTGCACCGTAACGCCTCTGCCTCTCGTGATGAACCCGAGAACCGGTTCTCCCGGCAACGGGTGGCAGCAAAGGGCGAAGCGGATCAGTACATCGTCGATGCCTTTGACGCGTATCCCCATGCCCCGCTTCTGATTGGAGACGAGACGAAACAGGCTTTCGAGGGAGCCGCCCGACTTTTTGGGGCCAAGATCCAATTTATCCGGCGCCACGAGCTTCGCCAAAACATGGCGCGTGGTAATCCGGCCGTACCCTAGTGACGAGAGCAAGGCCTCTTCGTCCTTTAAGCCCAACTCTTTAGTCAGCCCCTCGATCCTGCCGTCGCGTTGCAAGGTCGAGTAGTCCATTTGATGGCGGTGCAAGTCGCCGTCGAGAATTTCCCGGCCAATGACCACGCTGCGCTCGCGCTGCTGCGCTTTGAGCCATGCGCGGATCTTCGATTTGGCGCGCGGCGTTTTCGCCCACTTGAGCCAATCACGGCTCGGCGCTTGCTGTTCCGTGGTGATAATTTCCACGGTGTCGCCGCCGCGCAAGATATATTTCAGCGACACCAACTGGCCGTTGACCCGCGCCCCGGAACAACGGTGCCCCACCTCGGAGTGAATCCTATAGGCAAAGTCGATAACCGTCGAGCCCTTGGGAAAATTCAAAAGATCGCCCTTGGGCGTAAAGACGTACATTCCGGTGGAAAACAAATCCTCTTTCAAACTATGGAGAAACTCCTGCGGGTCCTGCATTTGCTCCTGCCATTCGAGCAACTGGCGCAGCCAGGAGAAGCGCTGGAAGTCGCTCACCTGAAAATCTTCGCCTTCCTTATAGCGCCAGTGGGCCGCGATCCCTTCCTCGGCGACGCGGTGCATTTCATTGGTGCGAATCTGGATTTCGATGCGCTCGCCGTAGGGGCCGATGACGCTGGTGTGAAGCGACTGGTACATGTTGGGTTTCGGTATTGCGATGTAGTCCTTGAAGCGGCCCGTCACGGGCCGCCACTGGGAATGGATGACGCCCAGCGCCTCGTAGCACTCCCGCGGCGTGTCCACCAGGACCCGAAACGCGACAAGATCGTAAATCTGGTCATAGAGCAGGTGCTGGCTTTCCATTTTTTGATAGATGCTGTAGAAGTGCTTCGAGCGGCCGCTCACTTCCGCGTCGATGCCCTCAGTGTCCAGCTTCTTGCTGATGATCGAAATGACTTCTTCGATATATTTGTCGCGGTCGCCTTTTTTCTTGGCGACGTTGCGCTTGAGTTGGTAGTAAATTTCCGGGTGAAGATGTTTGAGCGCCAGGTCCTCTAACTCACTCTTGATCCATGCGATGCCGAGGCGGTGGGACAGCGGCGCGTAGATTTCCAAGGTTTCTTCCGCCGTGCGGATCTGTTTATCCAGAGGCATATGGCTCAACGTTCGCATGTTATGGACCCGGTCGGCCAGCTTGACCAGGATCACCCGGACGTCTTTACCCATCGCCAGGATCATCTTGCGGAAGTTCTCCGCTTGCTTTTCCTGGTGGCTGCTATATTCCGCATGGCCGAGTTTAGTGACGCCGTCCACCAGAGCGGCGATCTCGTCCCCGAACTGGCTGATCAGTTCATCCAGCGTGGTGAGCGTGTCCTCCACCGTGTCATGGAGCAGCCCGGCCACGATGCTCGGCACGTCGAGTTTGAGATCGGCGATGATGTCGGCCACTGCCATGGGGTGAATAAGGTAGGGTTCGCCGGATAGCCGTTTTTGCCCACGGTGAACGTCGGCGGAAAACTCGTAGGCCGAGCGGATGAGCCCGGCGTCCGCCGCGGGATAGTAGGACTGAACCTTTTCAATCAGATCGTTGATGCGCATGTCTTTGCTCATGGCCGCTTACGCCGAGACAGCGGCTCCAGTCGCCAATCGCTGACCCGCCCGGTCTTCGCTCGCTCGGCTTGAACGATGGATTGCAACGTCTCCACGGCCGCGGCGACGTCGCGGTTGACGATGTAATAATCATACTGGATAACGCGCTGAATTTCATCCTGGGCATTGGCCAGCCGCCGCCGGATCACCGCGGCGGGGTCGGTGCCTCTGAGTCTCAGCCTGCGCTCCAGTTCGGACCTCGAGGGGGGCAATAGAAATACCGACACCGCGTCGGGGTAGGCGCGCTTGATCTTTCTTGCCCCCTGGACGTCGATATCGAGGAGAATGTCTTGCCCGGAGCTGAGACAGCGGTCCAGTGGTTTTCGCGGCGTCCCATAAAGAAAACCGTGAACTTCCGCCCACTCGGCGAATTCACGGCGGTCCCGCATCGCGACAAACTGCTCTTTGCTGACAAAGCGGTAATGGCGCCCGTTGACCTCGCCGCGGCGCCGCGCCCGGGTCGTGCAGGAGACCGAGAGTTTGATATCCGGGTAGCGCGCGCGCAGCCCTTTGGTCAAAGTGGTTTTACCCGCGCCCGACGGCGCCGAGAGGATAAAGATAATTCCCCGGCGCTTGGCCAAACGCGTCATTCGATATTCTGGGTTTGTTCGCGGATCTTTTCCACGCGTTCCTTGCCCGCCAAGACCAACTGCACAACTTCGAGCTGGGGCACCTTAGAGCTGATGGTGTTCAATTCGCGCTGGATTTCTTGAAGCATGAAGTCAATCTTTTTTCCCACCGATCCCGCCTCGTGCAGAGCGCCGGCTAACGCCGCCACGTGGGTTTTCAAGCGCACCACCTCTTCATTGATGTCCCCTTTGAACGCCCAGGCCGGCGCTTCCCCCTCTGAATCGCCGCGCGGCGCACCGTTGCTTTCCTTGACTGCGCCGGAAGACTTAACCAGCCGGGTGCCGATCGCCCCCGCGCGCGCTTCGATCTCGGCGCTGGTCTGTTTTAGAAAAGCAACTTGGGATAGCATATCGGCCGCCAGCTGGCGGCCTTCGCGCTGGCGTGATTGATCGAGTTTGCGTAGCGCCGATTTAAGCGCTTGTAACAACGCTGCTCTTTCCGCTTTGGCGTCGACTTCGTTATCGCGCACGCGAAAAAGGTCTGGACCGCTAGTCAGCAGCGCGACATCGAGATCACCGGCAAGGCGAAACTTCTTCTTTGCCGCCTTGATCGATCCCAGGTACTGCCGCAACAATGCTTCGTCCAGCTCCAACGTGCGCTCCGTCCCCTTGGCGGCAAAGCGATTGACAAATAGATCGACGCGCCCGCGCGTGATGTGCTCGCGCAGTTGCTTGCGAATCTCTTCTTCGAACCCCAGATATTCCCGCGGCACGCGCACCTGCAAATCCAAGTGCCTGTGATTCAGACTCCGCACTTGAATGGAAATCTTCGTGCCGCGGACCTGCTGGGACGCCTCGCCGTATCCGGTCATGCTTCTCATAGCTGTTTTTCCTCAAGGAGCTGTCTGAGTTTTCCTCGCGCCACCGGCGCCGGCGCTTCCGGGGAAATCCGTTTGCCGCCATCAGTGAAAATCACCCTCGATCTTCGAGCAGTTCGTAATAGTAAACCTCATTACCAGCCGCCATCCGTTCCACAGTGAAATGCTTGCGCACATGCGCGGCGGCCGACCGTCCCATGGCTCGCGCCCGGCTCGGATCGGCGATCAATTTGGCGATGGCGTCGCTGAGCGTCTTGCTGTCCCGCGGTGGCACCAGGAAACCCGTAAGGCCATCGGTAATCACGTCGGTTAGACCACCGACACGGCTGGCCACAACCGCTTTCCCCGCCGCCATCGCTTCGAGCGCCGCCACGCCGAGCCCTTCGTACAATGAAGGGAGCACGAAGATATCGACGCCGGCCAAAAATGCCGGTGTATCGGCGACGAACCCCAAGAATTTTACCTGCTCCGCAAGACCCAACCGCGCCGCCATCTCCTCCAACCCTTTGCGCTCCGAACCCGCTCCAGCCAATAGACAAACTAGTTTTACGCCGCGAACTTTCAGCCCAGCCACCGCTTCCAACAGAAACCGGTGCCCTTTGCGCTCCTGTAAAACCGCTACCGTGCCGATGGTCAAAACCCGCTCCGCTCCCGCATTATCGTCGCCGGGGGCGAATCGGGCGACATCGATGCCGCTGCGAATGAGCCGAATCCTGCCGGGGTCGACACCGGCGTCCACGAGCAATTCGACGATAGGCTGTGAGATCGCCACGACCCCATCGACCGAGCGGTTGTACAGATAACGGGTATGACAATTGTTTTTTTCCGGGTAATCCATGCGCCGGGTGACGACGTATCTCGGCGCGCCCGGGCCGTGGGGAAGCCAGGCCGACAGCGCGTGGGCCCGTTTCGTATGCAGATGAACGATATCGTAGCCTTCACGGCGAATAAGCCGGCGTAGCCGCCAAACCGGCCGCAAATCAATGTCGTTGCGCGCCACCAGCGGCAGCGTTTTGATATCCAATCCTTGGCTACGCTCCCACAGTTTGCCGTTCGGAAAAGTGAGCAGATCGTTGCGGTGGCCATTGGCGGCGAGATAACTCAGAAGCCCAAGCACCTGCGCCTCCCCGCCACCCCAATCGCGCTCAGGATCGATGTGCAGTATCTTAAGCAGGCGGTTATGGCCGCTTGCGCCCAACGTCGTCCTCGTTGTCCAACTCTAATTCCCAAAGCTTAGCATACTTGAGAAAAACATAAACCGCCGCCGCCACCGCGACGTAAAAACCGGCGAAGCCTTCCATGAAGCCGCGCTGCAAAATGTAAGAGCGAATAAAGCGCGCGGGCGGGCGCAACAACGCATCGCTGAGACGCCAACGGCCCCCCTCCTTTTTAACCTCCCGCGACGAGATCGAGGTAAATCGATTGATTCGCTGAACATGATCTTCGATGTCGCGGTAGGAATAATGATGCAGGCAATGTTTGAGGCGACGCACTTTGCCATCGACCAGTATTTTTTCATGCGGGTCCGAGCCGCCCCACGTCGCCCTTTCGCGCCGAAACAACCGGATATCGTAGTCAGGATACCAGCCGCCGCGCCACCACCACCGGCCCAAGTAATTGACCAGCCTCGGCACCGCATACCCGGCGCAGGCGCCACCGTCGCTGGCCAACGCGTCTTGAATCTCATCGCGCAACTCCGGCGTCACGCGCTCATCCGAGTCAACGAGCAAGACCCAATCCATCGTCGCCTGGGAATGAGCGAAGGCTTTTTGATCGCGGTAACCGGCCCATTCGCGCTGAATAAATTTGTCCGTGTAAGCGCGACAGATTTCCGCGGTTCGATCGGTACTGAAAGAGTCGATGACGACGATTTCATCGCACCAGCGTAGGCTTTCCAGGCAGTCTTCGATCCGCTCTTCTTCGTTAAAACAAACAACGATCGCGGAAATTCCCGGGCGAGGGTTGGTATTCACGCTGGCGGTGGACATGTCAATTAACGAAGCTACTTCGCGGGCGGGGTTTTGGCCCCGCCGCCAATTAAAATATCGCAAAGGGGATGCTCGCCCCCTTTGGAAACTCCACATTGTTGTTTCCGCCTGAAGAGGCGGGGTTTACACAGAATCAAAGATAAAAGCTGGGCCCGCCGAAATCAAATGTTTGCTTTAAGTCTGGCTGTTCGGATGCTATATCGACTGGGGAAGCGAAGCGGTGAAAGAACTCGACGACATCTATCCCATGCCCGGCATGCTCACCGAGGCCGAGGTGGATTGCTTATTCAAGCTCGGGCAGTTCAACCAATGCGAGGGGGTCATTGTCGAAATCGGCAGCTGGAAAGGCAAATCCACCCTTGCCTTGGCGCGCGGCGCAGCCACGGTTCACAAAGAGAAGATATACGCTGTTGACCCGCACCGGATCCAACTGGAAGAGGGATATCTGGAAGACACGGAGGCGGAGTTTCTCGCCAACATCAAACAAGGCGGCGCGGAATACCAAGTCGTGCCCATGATCATGACGTCGGCTGCGGCGGCGCAGGGTTGGAATAAGCCGGTGCGGCTGTTATGGATCGACGGCGATCATCGCTACGAGCCGGCCAAACTCGATTTCACGTTTTGGGAGCCCCACGTGGTCGAGGGCGGGATCATCGCGATGCACGACACGATTCGCAAAAAAGGCCCCAAGCGCGTGCTGTGGGAAAAAGTGTTTCTATCGGGCCGTTTTCAAGAGATCGCAATCGTCGACAACATCACGGCGATGCGCAAAGTCAAACGGGTTTCGTTGGCGCGATGGATCGGAATCTATCTGACGCTGGCACTCCGGGCCGTCTACATAGCCGCGCGTAAAAGCAGTGTGCCAAATTCCAAAGAACTCGGACGTATTCTTCTCCGTCGATTGACGGTTCAGACCTGGTTGCCGGCACTCCTTTTGGTTTTCTCCACGAGCATCGCCCGGTAGTGGAAGTACCGTCCTTTGGCGCGGTACTTCTTGCGCACATCGCCGCGCAGGGAATACCAGCCCAGCGTCCAGACCGAGCGCATTAAGTTTGGCATGATGGAAAAAATCGAACTATCCTTGTACGCGAGGCGACTCCGTCCTTGCGCTTCGTGGCGCCGGCGAAATTCTTCCTCGCACAGGCGGCTCGGATCCAGTTCATTATAGACTCCAGCCGTGGGCTCCCAACCGATTCGTTTGCCGCCCTTGATGACCCGCTTGGCAAACTCCACATCCTCGGATATGCCATAGCCGCCGGGTCCTAGTCGATCATCGAACATGCCAACCGCGTCGAAGACCTCGCGCCGAACCACCATATTGCCGCCCGTCAGCGTCTTCAGATCCGCGCCCCGAGGGTAGCCATACTGCAAGAAATCGACCGTGCGAAATTGATTCAGGGCCCGCTGCAGCGAGGCGTTCTCTTGATCCTCCGGTCGCATCAAAATCGAGCCCTGCATGGCATCATGGGGGAGGGCGTGGAAGAAAGCATCAATGGCCTCGAGCCACTCCGGCACGACCTCCAGGTCGTCGTCGAGAAAGGCGATGAGACTCCCCTTCGTCAATGGAATGGTTTTATTCTGGGCGCGGCATTTTCCCGGCACCGGCTCGCGCACTTGCCAACACCGGCATCCGTTCCTTTTATCGAATTCATCAACCAGCGCGCCAACCGCCGCCGCCGTCGGTGCATCCGGGGCATTATTGGCAAGGACAATTTCGTGGTCGATCCGGTCTCCGCCGTGAACCCGCGCTATGGACTCCAGCAGCCGGCGAATTTTGTCCACACGCCCGGAAGTCGCAATGATGATGCTGACAGAATTGGCCATTGAAATTCATATTCCCGGGAAAGCGAACGGAAGCGTATCGGGGTCCTTGGGATCGAAGTCTTCGCTCGCAACGACGATCAAATAGAAAGGCTGGCCGCCGTCGCACGTGATCGCATGGGCAATATGGGGCGGTATCGCCACGGTCACCATATTCTTTTCGCCCATGGGCACGACTTTCTGTTCTCCCGTCCGGACGTCCCTCAGATAAAGCTTGGCATCTCCGCTCACCACACTAAACCATTCGGTCTTGCGCGTGTGATAGTGCTTGCCTTTGGTTTTGCCGGGATTACCCACGGTCACAAAGATTTGCGACAGGCGCGCGCCCCCGGTCAAATTACCGGAGCGCAAAATCTCCGCCAACCATCCCCGATCGTCCTTCTTGACGTCAAGGACATCGATTTGCAAGCCGTGCATTATTGAATCACCACGCTGTCTTGCGCGGCGCCGTTCCAATCTCGCTCTAAGTGGACCAGGCCTTCTTTCACTGTGGGAAGTTGAACTCCCAAAAGCCCGGTGATCGCGTCGCAATTGAGGGACGTGTCTTTGGGCCGCTGGGCGAGCCCGTCGATTTGGTGAAACGGTCCTTGCCGGATTTCTGCTCGAGTGAGAGCGAAAACATCGACCACTTGCCTGGAGAACTCGTAGCGGCTCACCTTGTCTCGCGATCCGATATGGTACCTGCCATTGATCTGCCGTTCAGCGAGACGCAGGAGCAATTCGCTCAATAGGTCAGTATAAAGCGGCGTGAAGTATTGATCAACAAAGCGTGTCATGGATTTGCCGCTCCGCAATGCCGAAACCATGCTCTCCACCATACCGACTTGCGGAGGGATCTTGCGCCCGAAAATTGTGGTTCGAACGATCAATCCGCGGGAGCATTGCTGTCGCGCGAACTCTTCACCCAACAGCTTGCTGGCGCCATAGTGGTTTACGGGATTCGGAACATCGTCCTCCTTGTAGCCGCCCTTGGCGCCATCGAACACATAGTCCGTCGATATATAAACGAGCTGCGCCCCAAGCTCCTCGGTGACCTTTGCCGTAACGGCGGTGCCGTGGCTATTGATGTTTCTAGCTCTTTCCGGGTTTTTTTCACATTCATCGACGTCCGTTAATGCCGCCGTGTGAAGCACCACGTCAGGCTGGATCTCGTTCAATCGCGCGCGAACTTCAGCCTCTTTCGTGACGTCCAGGGGCATCATCGAACAACCGGCTATTTTGACCGGGTGGGTATGAAAAGTGCCCCAAACCTCGTGCCGCGACGCCGCTCTGTGCATCAAGCGATGGCCGAGCATGCCGCTGCCGCCGGTGACGACGATTCTCATCGATCGAGCCAGCCGGTGCGCGCCAACATGGCGTGAATTTCTTTTTTGTCCAGGCGCCGCGCCATGTCTGAGCCATACTCGGTAAACGTAACCTTAGGGCCTTGTTTATAAAACGACAGCGTCTCTTCCAAATCGATTTGCGGTAAGATGACATAGGTCAGGTCATCCTCCACCGTGCGAACGGCCTCCGCTTCCGACACAAGCACCTCATGTATCTTTTCGCCGGGCCGGATGCCGACGATCTCCACCGGGACCTTTTTCGATGGGGCTAACCCCTCGATCATGACCTCGGCGACATCGGTCACAAGCGCGGCCGGTATCTTGAGGACAAATGTTTCCCCGCCCCTTCCGCTCACCGCGGCACGGAACACGAGCTCGATGGCTTCCGCCAGCGTCAACATAAAACGGGTCATCCTTGGATCGGTGATGGTGAGCGGTCCGCCGCTTTCAATCTGCCTCTTGAATAGCGGTATCACGGAGCCCCTCGACCCTACGACGTTGCCGTAACGGACGCAGGTAAAAACCGTCCGCTCGCCGCGGATGTGAAAATTCGCCGCGGTGAACAGCTTCTCCTGGATCGACTTGGTCATCCCCATCGCATTGACCGGCTTGACCGCTTTGTCCGTGCTCACGGCCACAACCTTCTCGACGTTTTCCTCCAGAGCGGCCTGAATAACGTTCTGTGCGCCGATCACATTGGTCTGCACGGCTTCCCAAACATGGTATTCACAGGATGGAACTTGTTTTAGCGCGGCGGCGTGGAAGATCACGTCAATGCCTCGGACGGCGTCTCGGACGCTATTCGGATTACGCACGTCGCCGATAACGAAATCCAACATGTCTTTGCGCGGATAGCGGTGCCCCATTCCATATTCTTCGCTCATCCGCACCTGCTTATCTTCGTCCCGGCTGAAGATTCTTATCTCAGCGGGTGCGTCTTCGAGCAAGCGGTCGACGATTTGCTGACCGAAGGAACCGGTTCCACCGGTAACCAAAACATGCTTTCCGGCAAACAACTTTTCCCCGGATTTAGTCGCGCTAATAATTCATCACCCCCATTTCATTTGATACAAGCGATACTTGGGATAAAAAGGCCGCAGCCGGATAGCTTCCCTTAAAGCCTCCCGAGACTTGTCTCTCTCGCCCGTTTTCCATCGGCCTTTTGCCAGCCGGTAATAGCGGTACGCCAACCGCGCAGCCACACGCCGCTTGCCCAGCAACTCTTCGGCCTCGCCGTTTTGACCGAGCAGCTTTTCAATGACGCGAATGTTTTCCAGGAGCCGGAGTTCCTGGTTGCCGCTTATATTACCCGAGTGCCTGCGGTAAGAAAAAACCACCTCGTCGAGATATGCAACCGGATACCGGGAAATAAGCCGAAACGTTAAATCCAAATCCATCGAAATCCGCAAACTCTCGTCATGACCCGCGACATCGTCGTAGCAGCGTTTCGAGATCAGCGCGGCCTGCAATCGTACGATGCTCTTGTCGAAAAGGTCTTCCAGCCGAACCCCTCGCTCCGCCAACCGGCGCGACTTGGCCGCGGGTATGATAGTTTCCCGGTTATGCGCCGGGCCGCCCAAATAGAAGCCGTTGGCAAAGACCATCCCCGATTCCGGATGCTTGTTGGCGTAGCCGTACAACGTTTCGAGGTGGTTTGGCAGGCACAGATCATCGGAGTCCTGAATCGAAATCCAATCGGCGCTGGCATTGCGCGCGGCCAAATTGCGCGCGGCGGAAGGACCGCGGTTTTCCTGGTAAAGGTATCGGACGCGGGAGCCATAAGGCGCCACGATCCGCCGAGTCTCGTCTGTCGAACCGTCGTCAACCACGATGAGTTCGAAATTCTGGAAACACTGGCTGAGAACGCTATCGATCGTCTCCGCGAGATAATTAGCGCGGTTATAGGTAGCGATGACAACCGATACCGCTGGTTGACTGGACACAGGTTAATTTCCTAGACTCAAACCGTCGAGTTCGACTTGGGTCGCCGCTGAATTTTCCCCATCAAGTAGCCCCAAGATTTCATTATTCGGCCTTCGGTCTTGTAGGCCTTCTGCGTTAGCCTGAGCATCTTATAAATGCAATAGCGAAAGCTATTGGCCAGCAAATTCGGCATCACCCGAAACAGGATCGAATCTTGCCTGTAGATACTCCGACTGACTCCCTTTTTATACTCCACGTCACGGTTGTACGCGCTGCCGTAACGTCGAGGATCAAGCTCATGGTAAACAACCGCATGGGGCGTGTAGCCGATTTTGAATCCGGCCTTGCGAATTCGCATCGAGTATTCGGTATCCTCACTGAAGCCCGCGGCGCCTGGTCCGAGCCGCGGGTCAAAAAACCCGACCTTCTCGAAAACTTCGCGCGTGAACGACATATTGGTCCCGGTCAAGCCGCGAATCTCCCTATACTCGTTGCCGTAGTCGATCACGGGAATATTATACTCCCGCAGCCGCCTTGGATCTGCGGGTTTGCCATCGGAATCCACGCCCGGCAAGACACGTCCCTGAAGCGCATCGAACGGCCCCCCACGGTAACCATCAAGATGTCGAATAACGAGATCGGGGTCAACGACGACATCGTCATCGAGAACGAGAAAAAAATCACCCTTTGTGGCGGCAAGTCCCCGGTTGAGAGCGCTGGCTTTGCCTTTACGTTGCTCCGTCAGCGCCGTAAAACAAACGTTGCACGGTCCAATGCCCTTCTCGGCTAGCAATGCCGCCGTCCCGTCCACCGAGCCATTGTCGATCACAATTACTTCCACCTGAGCCGCGTGAGGAATTGCCATTCGCCCGATGCTTGCCAAAAGCCGGCGCAGGCTTTCGCTTCGATTGCAAGTGGGAATAACAAGGCTAAAAGTCACCATTTCAAACGCAGCGCCGATCGGAACAGATGCCATCCGTTCACTCTTTTTCCGCCACCACAAGAATGCCGGGCGCGAAATCAAGATTTAGCAGCTTGAGCAGCCCGCGATATCGCCAATAGCGCAGCCGCGTACGCCAGGTTACACGACAAACACGGTAGCCCCACAACCGATTAAAGCCTACGGTACCCATCCAGCCCGCCAGATGGCGAATCCGATAAGGAGTAATATGAGTACTGTCGGACCAAAACGACATCGGATGATAGACGTTTGGGGTTGACACAAAAAGGCGCCCCTTCGGCGCCAGCAGGCGAAAGGCTTGCGCGAAGAGATCCAGTCCCATCCCCGGGGTCAAGTGTTCGACCACCTCGAAGCAAGCGATCGCGTCAAACGGCCCCGGGATGCTTTTCAAGTCATAAAAATCGTGGACGTGCGTACGGTCCACATCCATGCTCTTGTAGTCAACCGAGAAACCCGCGCGCTGTTCGATGAACTCCTTAAGCGCCCGATCATTCGCGCCCACATCAAGAACTCGCATTTCTCGCCTCAAAAAACTCACCAATGGATCGCGGTAATCCGGCACCCAAGGAATCTTAAGGATAGGTTCGGGTATTTGTTCCTCGACCAGATTTTTCGCTTTGTTAATCAGCGACCAATCGACATCCATGTCTCATTCCATCAGGCAACGGCTACAGTTCAAATTCACGACGCCGGCGCTCCATCTAACTATCTTGCTGTTGATCCGAAACAAGAAGTCTCAGCATGAACTTCGTTTGGACGCCCCGATCGACTCGATTTTCGATCAGTTTGAATGGCAAAGGTTCAGTTTTAAGGGTGCGGTAGCCCAAATTCTTTCTTAGACCGTATCTTATCCAGCATACCAGCCGGTCACTTTTTCGCGGTGGGACACCTCTGTGAAGGCCATAGGTATCGGCCAGAAACAAGGACCCAGCCCCGCCTGTGATATCAGTTATTTGGTCAGCAAAGAGGGCGCGGTAAACCTTAGCCTGTTTGTAACCGTATTTTCTTAATCTTGGCAGAAACAGGCTACTGGCGGTCTCCTTATCGCCATTCAATAGCTGAACAACCAAATTCTCATCGTGCGTTTTCACGATAAACTGATGTTGCCCTCCCTCATCCCCTCCTTTGACATCGGTAAGGTAAATAAAGAGGGCTAGGAACCTGAAATCATCGACATCTCGGTGGTAGTCTTGCGATATCGCCGGGGAACGCCAAGGACACCAGCGCCAGCGGTTCTGCGGGAAAGACCACCAACAATGAATCGAATATATCGTGGGAGTACACCCTAAATACTCCACCACCAGCGATAGAATCTCCGGTCTCAAGGCAATTTCTAATAAGTGAGGACAACCGATAATGTCATCCTGAGCATAGGCTCCAAATGGAAATTTTTTCGCGCCGCTGTTTAAATATCGTTTAACCCCATCACTTTGTGCACCCACGTGGCCGCCAAAAACGGGAATGCCGGCGAGATAAGACACGATTTCTGAAATTTCCTTTTTCTCGAGCGTCGTATTCAGGCGAACGATTCCCCGCGTCCTTAATTCTTCGATCTGTGAGTTGTTGCGTTCCAAAGGGGTCCTGGGGATAAAGTTGTTGGTTTCGTTCGCAATGGCGTCCCAGATTTTTCTATTCGCGGCACTGTCACAATCGTATTCGGCGATTCCCCCGGTCAGAGACTCGATTTTGGCATCGATCACATCAAATTGCATTGGCACACCTCGCCGCCGCCATGGCCGCGATCGGCCCCTGTGTCGAACCGAGCGGCTTTAAGAGAATTGAAGAGTCGAAGGCTCCGCCTTGACCGCTTCAACGGCCTCGGTTAAACAATACCGAAGGCGACGGCGGCATTCACGAAGTTCCCCTAGAACCTGGGAAGAAACACAGTGATAGATATTTTTTGTAAACCAGTCATCGAACAACTCAAAATCGATCGCTTCATTGAAACCGGCGCCCATCAAGGCGAGTCCCTGGCGAGGGTCAGCGTATGGTTTTCTGAATTATATCCGGAATTTGGTAAAATCGACCGGCTGGTGCTCACCGCCGCCAGGCCGCCGACGCGTTGGTCATCATCGATTCCTTACCCAGTTTTTACTGATTGCCAACAGTCTTCTTATAAGATTTATTCAGTGGAAATCGACCCCGAATCGCATAACACGATCAAAAGTTTATTTTCATCCAACCGCAATATCGTTTTCGCCTGCGAGAGCTCGGAAAAGTATCTGCGACATTTGATTGACAGCAAAACCATCGACGCGACACACAACTGTTTTTTCTACTTGGACGCGCACTGGGGGGAATATTGGCCCCTTCGAGACGAAATAAAACAAATCCTGAGGTTAAGTCGATTCGTCATTTCCATCGATGATTTCAAGGTCCCGGGGCACCGCGAGTTTGGTTATGACTCTTACGGCGGGAAGGACTGCTGTTGGGCTTATGTCAAGGACCTTTTCAGCGGCAAAAAAGTCAATGTTTACTATCCCAGGAGATCGAATCGAGACAATCGAGGATGGGTCCTGATATTTCACGGCTACTCGAGAACACAATTGCGTTTTTTGAACAAATTGCCGTTATTCGAAAGGCCCCGATGGCGAAGATTCCTGAGCTAGACAAGAGTTATTTTCAAACCTGTGGCGCCATGCGATATCGGGCGGCGGAGCGAGGCGAAATTCATCGCCTATTGAGTTGAATGGCACATCAATTGGCTTCAGCCGACGGCGGTCGAAAGCAAGGTCGAGCGGTAATATCGCCAGCCGTACCGGAGACTCAGCTTCCTTAGCTGCATGGCTTTCTTGTACGCTTCTTGCGCTTTTCCCGATTCGCCCAATGCGTCGTAATACAATCCCAGCCGGAAATACTTTCTGCCAAGTTTTTTGTTGAAAACGTTCTTGCCGATCCGGTCGCAAACCTCCGGATAGCGATCCCTGAGGTTCTCGAGATCGCTCACGCCGTACACGTGACGGGAATCTATCGCGGTTGTATTGGCCGCATGGATGCGCTTTCTAACTCCGGCGTAATTTACAAAGCGAACCGGGAAATAGGCGGCGATCCGGTAAAACCAGTGCAGATCGCAATTGAGCACTGTGTCCTTATCGTATCCGCCGGCCCGCTCCAGCACGGATCGCCGGACCAACGACGACGGCGCCGTCATCAAATTTTCTATAAATAGCGCCTGCAGCGACACCTCCCCGGCGGCCAGAAGTTTCGCTTGGTTGCGGGGTATCATAAGATTCGGCGTTGATTCGATCCCGCCCGGGATGGGGCATTCATCGTCTCCCCAATCATCGCGATAGTCGACATTATCGAACGCCGCTCCGGTTGTCGGGTACTTCTCTAAGATATCGACGAGCACCTTTACGTGATCTCGATTATAAAAATCATCGCAATTCCAGGTGCCAACGTAGACCGCGCTGGACTCCTTCATTCTCACGTTGGCGGCTTGTAAGAACGCTCGGCGACAATTCTTCACTGGCGAGCGCTCGAGAAGGTCGCGCTCGGATAGAAGCGCTACGTTTCGCTCTTCCTGAAACTCTCCGGCAACCGACGCGATTTCTCGCGAGTCATCGCCGATGAGCGAAATCTGCAAGGATGAATAGGACTGGGCGAGCAGCGACCGCAAACAGCCGCGCAAATACTTGGCAAACGGAGCGTGGGTGAAGACGATGACCTCGACGGCCGAACCGGCCATAATCAAAACCTCCCGCACGACGATTGTGGATCTAAATCCTCCAGACGGCGCGATATTTCGAGATCACGCCTTGCCCGCATCCCTGTACGTGTGTTGGACGAGCATCGTGCCGCTTTTTCTGCCCCACAAGATCGTCTCTCTAGCGAACCTCTTCTTGTCCTGGTCGTAGTTGCTAAAGTTCAGACTCATCACTTGAGGCCTTTTTTGCAGCGGAACTGGCTTAGTGCTGAACCGTTTATCAAAATATTCCGGAACATTGTAACTAAACATTCTTTGCTCTCGCCGTCCGCCCTCGAGCCCCAATTGCGACTGTGAGGGAATCCTGCATCGCGCATATAACATCACTTCGGTGAGTTTAAGGTCTCTCTCCCCTGGCAAAACGTCGCTTGCGGCCTTGCCGAGGAAGTCGACCGCTATCTCTTTCAATTGCTCATACAAATCCGTGTTCCACCCCTGTTCATGATGCCGCGTGAGCCGGAGGAAGCTAGCCTCCTCGACATCCCAATAAAAATCAGCGTAATCTGCAAGAACCGTCCCACGGTGCTCGCCGCCGTTGAGCATCCTGTCAATCACGGCATCATAAAACTCAAGCTCTGCACGGAATAGAGGCGCTTGAACCGTAAATTTTCGGTCAGCAACATAGTCAAGGAACTCACTCATCTTAACACCGTAATCATCGCGCAGATAAATCATCAAGTGGTAGCCCAATTTAAGCGAGTGAAAGAGCATCAAAACGTAGGAAAACCGAAGCATCCTGCGCCAATCATCAATGGTCATGGAAGAGGTAGACACGACAATGTCCTCATACTCGTTCACCCAGTCCGGCGGGCGCACCGATCCATGAATTTCAGCAAGCTTGATTCGCTTGGCCTGTATCTGAAATTTGTTCTGGTAATCTTCCTCCGCCATTTCTGTATTTGCGAATACCTGGCAGGGATAGATATAAATCTGATTTTCGGTCCCGGCTTCCATTAGCTCATCAACTCCCCTCTTCCACGAATCCACTGTCTCGCCCGGCAGACCAAGAATCAACTCACTGTAGACGGGGATATTTTGATCATTGAACTTCTTTTGAAGGTTGACGTACGTCGACATTTTGATGTTCTGGCGGCGGATATTCTTCAATGTCGTCGCATCATTAGACTGCCGGGCCAAAGTAATTCCCTTCTCAAGCTGATTTGAGTGGAGGAGGGCCCCGATTCGGAAGATTTCTTCATCCGTGTTCTTGCCAAAACAGGTGCGAAATTTTTCTGGGAAGCCGTAACGCTTCTTGGTTGCGACGATGAAATCCGCGATTTCACCGTCACGGCGGTTCATACCGAAATTGGAATCGGCGTTAAACACGTACTTGATTTCGTTTTTGCCCATCCATTCAACTTCAGCAAATACCCTCTCCATGTCGTGATATTTGTACTTTCGGCTCAATCCGCCGCGGCCCCAATAGCAGAATGTACAGGGGAATGGGCATCCTCGGTTGGTTTCGACAATTGCCTGCCATTGTTGTTTACCCGGCTCTTGCCGGGCCAGCAAATAATCGTACAGCCCTTCCAGGTAGGGAGAGGGGTACTCCGACAAGTTTCTCTTGAACTCGCGTTGTTGCGCGCAGAAACTGATATTTCCATCACTGCGGCGATAGGCGACACCTGAAATGTCGTGAAAGTCGCTGCCGTCGCGAAACCGCATCAAGATTTCAGCAAAAGGCTCCTCGCCTTCCGCTCGGACCGCGACGTCGACGAAGGGATGCCTGGCCATCCAATCCGAAATGTCGTGCTGTGGCGGCATCGGCACGTTTGGCCCGCCAAAGACGATCAGGCAGTTCGGATGGTGGAGTTTGATAGTCTGTGCAACGTGGTAATTCAGTTGCTCGTTCCAACTTACCGATGAAAAGGCGGCAAGGTCCGGCGGGGCACCGTATTCGGCAAGAATCTTATCGGGCTCGGCCATTTCATAGAGGAAAGGCATGAACCGATAGCTTTTCCTGATTTCTTGGAAGGTCTCCGCATATGCCCTCAAGAGTCCTGAAACCAGGGGAAGGTAACTAAACTCGCCCATTCGGACGTTGTACTCATTGAAGTAGACGGTCTTTTTCATCGGTGCGCCGCAATCCGATATTATTCGTATAAACTTAGGGGACGACTTGCCGAGGGTTGACGCCCGAAATTGGCGACGGAACGCGCGCTTTCATGAATCTGCCCTTGGCATTCACGCTTGAAATTCTCTCAGCTGCTCTTGAACATGCTTCCTTTTGAGTTTGTGGGCTGCCATCGCTCTTAGCTCACTCACCGTTGCCGGTCCAAACCTCCGGCTGATCATTTCTAGGTAGCTGGGACTGTTGAAGTATATCTGAAATGCCTGATCTCGAAAGCGCAACACGTCAGACGCGGCAAGGAATTTGGTTGGCAAGGGAAGGGTCTCCACGGCATGCTGCGAATAGCCGTTCCATGTCTCCGGCAGAGGCCATTTCTCCTTAAGGGCCAGGTCGTATAAGCGGGAGCCGGGATAAGCCATTGCGGAATAAAAGTTAGCGAATTCACAATTGAGGTCCTGCGCCAAATCGAGGGTTGCCTGCATGCTCTCTAGATTGTCCCCGGGAAGGCCAAAGATGTAATTGCCGATCACATTGATGCCCGCGTTTCTGACCTTTTCAATGGTCCGGAAGATCTCGTCCTGCGCGAATCCTTTGTCTACATCGCCGCGCACATGCTCGTTCGCGGCTTCGATCCCGAACGCCAGCCAGGTAATACCGGCCCGTTTGAGTCTTTCCAACATACCTTCTTTCACGGTATCGACTCTCGCGTAGGCCCAGATATTCAGATTGTACCCGCGCTTAATGATGCCGTCACAAATGTCCAACACATGGCGCGGGTTTAACACAAACATTTCATCGGCGAATTTTATGTTCCGCACATCGTGTTGCTTCACCAAAAGGTCAATTTGAGCTAGCACGGACGCGGGACTCCAGAACCGGTAACTATTGACGCTCTCCTTCCAACCGGCGAGTTTTTCACCGCTCTTGAAGGGCGCCTGGATGCAACAAAAGCTGCAATGATAGGGACATCCGAAGGTCGTGTAAAAAGACGCATAGGGTTGCCGCCCCGGCTCGCCGAAGCAGTGCCAGTTGTGCGCGCGATATTTTTTCATGGGCAGCAGGTCCCAAGCGAGCTGCGCCATTTCGTGATCCAAATCCCGTACAAGGGGAGCGGGCCCTGTCGACACAACCGCGTCATCGTCCCAATAACAAAGCCCTCTCACTTTAGAAAGATCGGGATGCGACGATCGGAGAGCCGCCAATAGTTCAAATACTGTGTATGGGCCCTCCCCTGAGCATACGTAGTCAGCCGCCTCCTCACGCAAGGTCCGCTCGGGGAGCGCCGCCACATGTCCCCCTACCAACAATAGTTTCCGTTCCGCATCCAACCGCTTCACCGCGGCGGAAATCAAGCCGGCGATCGTCATGTTTTGAGTAGACGCCGACGGTTGGTGGCCATAAACCACAATCGCGGTCAGCAGCGGATCCATCTGAACGATTCGCGCCGCGGTCTGTTCCGGATTCAAATCCTCGGCTTCCGCGTCTATAACCTCGACAGAAAATCCTCGGTTACGGACAAAGGTAGCCATGAGACCCGCCCAAACCGGCGGTTCGATGGCTGAGAGCGCCAACCCCAGCGACTGGTAGATTTGAGTTCTATTTCCAGGGTGAACGAGGACCAAATCTAGTTTCTTAGCGCTCGCCATTGCCTCATTCCCGGCCACCGAGATCGTTCAGAACGCGGCATAATTGCATGATCTTCTCTTTTTCCAACGACGGGTAGTTGCCGATGTAAAAGCCGTAAAAATGCACGTGATCAACATTGCGATACTTGGTATATTCCTTGTCGGCGGTCAGTCCGCGCAGGTAAGGTTGCCGAAGTTGATTTCCCCCGCCGGAAGTGCCCCGGCGAAAATCGACTCCGTGCCGGCTGAGAGTCTCCATGACTTTCGCGCAGAGAATCGGATCAGGCTGCTTTAAGATTAGGGTGAAGGCGTAGTTGCAGCTTCCCGCAGTTTCAAAATCAGTCTGATATTTCTTGGCATCGAGATTGTCCAGAAACAGTCTCAGATTAACCGATCTCCGCATATTGTTTTCATCGAGCCGCTTGAGCTGAGAGCGGCCGATGAGCGCGTTGATTTCGGTGCTGCGAACATTATAGGCGGGGAACGCGAAGATAAAGTCCGGGTTTAGGTCGGGAAAATCCCGGCGGTAAGCGTCTTTGATTTCCGCCGACGTCGCTTCGCGCACCATTCCATGGGAGCGCAGCATGCGCAGCGTCTCATATAATCTTGCGTCGCCGGTGGAGATCATGCCGCCTTCGATGGTGCTCATATGGTGAGCATAGTAAAAGGAAAAGTTCGAAATCAATCCGAAGGTTCCCAGCTTGCGCCCGAGGAAGGTCGCCCCATAGGACTCGCAAACATCCTCGATTAAAACAATTTTGCGCGCCTTGAGTTCATCCAGAAGGGGTTGGGTGATGCCGTTGTAGCCAAGGACGTGAGTGATAAATACGGCTTTGGTCTCCGGGGTTAACTTCTCGATCACCTGGTTATTGTCCATTCCCAGCGTGCGCCGGTCGATATCGACAAATACCGGCTTGAAGCCGCAGTGGATGACCGACGCGATGTCGGAGACCCATGTGAGCGTGGGCACGATGATCTCACCGACGCCATAGTGTTCTTTGAGGGCAGCGATCGTCAACAGATTAGCGGATGAACCTGAATTCACCAGCACGCTATACTTGACGCCGAGCCATTCCGACCATTCCCTCTCAAACTGCGCCACATGGTTCGATTGAGTCAGTCTCGGATCATCTTGTTGCAGAAATTCAGCCACCGCCCCCAGGTCGCTGCGAGCAATGTTGTTCCTCATGAGAGGCCAATCGAGGTTAACGGAGCTCATTCCTAAAAGGGTCCTTTGAACTCGATTTCTTGCAACTCGGGGCGCTCCTCGGGCATCCAGCCATTCTTCGTCCCGTTGACCAGGTCGTAAACCGCCGACGCTATTTTTCGGCCATTTGGATAGAACAGATTCTCCAGAGGGGGCGATGGTGGGCACGTGGTGGGGGCAAATCCCATCCGACACACCCGTATATCCCTGGTCCCTTGGAGACGTTCGGCGACTAGAGCGGCAATTTCGCTGCCGGCGCCGCAGGTAGTCCAACCATTGTCGACCACGCACAGCCGCCCGGTCTTCCGCGCGGATTGAACAACCGTATCTATGTCCAACGGGCTTAACCAGATCGGATCGATCACTTCTGCGCTAATACCGATCGACTGCAGGTAACGCTGGGCTCGAATGCACTCGACCTGCATGTAGGAAATCCCAACCAGAGTCACATCCCTTCCCGCCGTGACAATCCGCGCCTTTCCAGGAGAAACCGCATAGGATGCCTCGGGTACCAGGCCGCTTTGAAAATGCAAAATTCGGTGTTCGATATATAAGACCGGGTCGTTATCGCGTATCGCGTGTATCAGGCAGCCTTTCGCATCGTATGGAGTGGTCGGCGCTACCACCTTGACACCGGGGACATGCATAAAAAAAGAATAAAGCGCCTGGGAGTGCTGCGCGCCCTGGCCCCAACTTTTTCCAATCATGGCGCGCACGACCACCGGGACATGCACTTGACCACCGTACATATACCGTGCCTTGGCCGCCACATTGATCAACTGATTCATCGCTAAAAGCAGGAAGTCCATGCGGATATGGATATGCATGGGGCGCAATCCCGCCAGCGCCATTCCAATCGCGATGCCGGTCATGCCGTCTTCCGAGAGAGGCGTTCCAAAAACTCTTTCGGGACCGTATTTTTCTTGGAGTCCGCGGGTTGTGCCTTGAATCGCTTTGGGGTCATCGACGTCGAGTCCGAACACCACGACGGATGAGTCCCGCGCCATTTCCTGATCGGTGGCTTCCCTTATGGCATCTACATAGGAGAGTTTTCTTTCCAATGCTCAAGCCTCGAAGACGTCTGTATACAGCTCGCATTCATCCGGGAAGGAACTCTCTTCGGCAAAAGCAAAGGCGTCCAGGATTTCCGCGTCTTCCCGCGATTCAATGCGGCGGCGCAGTTTCGGATGGATCAATTTGCCGATCGTCGTCACCGGATCGTTTTTGACCCACGGCTCCGCCTCTTCTCGACTTCGGTAACCAAGGTGAAAATCCTCATTGGGACCCACGTGTTCCAGAAAACGATAGGTCATGCATTCGAAGAAAAATGGCCCCTGTTCGCCGCTGCGGAGGCTGTTGACGGCTGAGCCGACTCGATCCCTGATTCGCAAAACGTCATTGCCTTCGATGCGTTCGGCGCGCATGTCGTAAGCCCGAGCACGCTCGCAGATATTCGAGCTTTTGCGGCGCTGGAGTAGATGCGCATGAATTGCATAGAGGTTATTCTCGCAAATAAAAATGACCGGCAAATTTTTTAGCGACGCAAAGTTCATGCTCTCGTGAAATGCGCCTTCCTCCGTTGCTCCATCGCCGAAAAAACTGACGACGACCGCGTCCCGTCGCTGCAATTTGACGGCGTAAGCATACCCGACGGCGTTGGCGGTCGTCGTGGCGACAACGGCGGAAGCTCCCATTACCCCATGTGCGCTATCAATAAGATGCATGGAGCCGCCCTTCCCCTTGGCGCAGCCGGATACTTTGCCGTACAGCTCGGCGATCATCTTCCTTAGATCGCCGCCTTTGGCCAGATAGAGCGCGTGGCACCGGTAGCTGCCAAAGACGACGTCCTCGGGCCGCAACACCTCGCACACGCCCACCGCCACGGCTTCCTGTCCGACCGAGAGGTGGACCGGACTTTTGATTTTGTCGGTCGGATAGACCCGCGCGATCTCTTCCTCGACGCGGCGAATCCGGTAGAGCTGGCGATAGAGTCTCGAATAGATGTCGGACGAGGTTTCACTCATGGGTGATATTGCGGGCACGGGCTCTTGTGGCCTCCTCGCGCCAATAAGTGAGCAAAAACTTCAGGCTTTCATCAAAGGTATAAGTTGGTCGCCAACCCGTCTGGCGAACGAACTTATCGATGCACGGTATTTGCAGCGTTACATCCGCGGGGCGAAGCAATTCGGGCTCACATCGAGTCGGAATTGGCACCTTGCTCAGAGCGATCAATCGCTGCAAAAATTCGCCCACCGTCATCGTCGTCGTTCCCCCGATGTTGTAAACCTCGCCCGGTTGGCAATGCAGGATCGCGTCCCAATAGGCGCGCATCGCATCTCGAACATCGAGCAAGGTACGTACGGAATCGAGGTTGCCGTGGACCAGCTCTTGTTGCAGACCGTTTTCGATCCAAGCCACCTGTCTGGCGAAGGAAGTGGCGAATAGATCCGCGCGCCGGGGGTTCAAATAGGCAAACATTCGGGTGCGGATAATCCGCATCTTATAGGCGGTAAAGTAGGTCCACCCCAGCATGTCTTGAGCAACTTTGGACACCGCGTAGGGGCTTGCCGGACGCAACGGCGCATCTTCTTTGACCGGCACGAATTGCGGGTCCAGTTGGCCGTACACCTCGGACGTGCTGCAAAGCTGGATCGCCGGATTCAAACGCAACCTGCGCACGGCTTCGAACAGGTTACTTGTGCCGAGAATATTATTCGCCAGCACCGCATTGGGGGTCAAAAACGAGGCTCTTACATTAGCGTGGGCTGCCAGGTGGAAAATCGCGTCCGGCCGCGCATCCTCCAAGCCGGACAACACCGAACCCAAATCCGTCAGATCGACTTCATAGATTTTTATTTTATCACGAACCGCTCGAAGATTGTCCCAAGCCGTAGTGCTATGCCAACGGCTGAATCCAGACACCTCCACCGCCGGACAATTGTCAATAATATACTCCGCCAGGTAACTGCCACCAGACCCCGCGATGCCGGTAATGAGAACGCGCTTAATCGTCGGCTGATCGGTCATGAATTACGTACTGGGCCCCGCGCCGGACCCCTGACGGGATTGAGTTCTCGGAATTCATCGATATGGCGATTCGCCCGATCCTTTTCCTCGGCCGAGTAATCGGCTTCCGGATCGAAAAAAATAATTTGACTACCCGAGAATTCGAACTCAAACGGAACACAGATGAGATTGCTCAATTTTTCTCGAATTCGTTTCTGCGTTTCTGGAGGGGCAAAAAGCAGCATGAAGCCGCCGCCGCCTGCTCCCAGGAGTTTTCCGCCAAGCGCGCCGCCGGACAGCGCACATTCATAAATCTCATCGATGCGGGGGTTGGTAACCTCGGAACTTAGACCACGTTTCGTGAGCCAGGCCTCATGGAGAAGCTCTCCAAACTTCTTAATGCTTCGGTTGCCATTGAGCACGGCAACGCTCTCGTCGACAAGGTCCTTGAATACTCGAAGCTGTCGTTTTTTGCGCTCCGTGTCGTTCACGTAACTTTCAGCGATCATCGACGAGGTGCGCGCGATGCCTGTGTAAATCAGCATGAGGTGTGAATTGAGCTCCTTCATGCGTTCGGCCGCGATCGTCACCGGGCGAACGGCGATCTCTCCGTTGGCCGGGAACGTGATATGATTCAACCCGCCAAAAGCCGTCGCCACTTGGTCCTGCGATCCGACATTTTCTCGCAGCCAATTTTGTTCGATTTCGATACTTTCTTTGGCGAGTTGATGTTTGTTGGCCATCTGGCCTTTAAGCGCGTAAAGGGCATTTAGCAAGCCAACGGTAAAGGCGGAACTCGAGCCCATTCCGCTACGGGCCGGCAAATCTCCATCATGATGGATCTCGACCCCACGGTCGAAATTCAAATACCGCAGCACCTCTCGAACCGACGGATGCGAAATTTCATCGACGCTCTGACAATTCTCGATCTTCGAGTAAACGATCCGAATCCTATGCTCGAAGAAAGGCGGCAAATGACGGCAGGTGAGATAACAGTACTTGTCGATGGTGGTCGCCAGCACCGCGCCGCCATGCTGCCGATACCACGCTGGATAATCGGTGCCGCCGCCGAAGAAGGAGATTCGAAAGGGAGTTCTGCTAATAATCATTGCCCGATCATTACGGCGCCTGACCTGAATTGTCTTTCAAATCCGGATTCGTTATCGCGCTAATCTCGCGAAAAAGGACCCGGCGCCGGCGAAGGCATCAGGCGTACCGATATCCATGAATCGCGACTCGGTTTCAAACCCATAGAGCCCGCGCCCCACCCAGCGCGGGAAAACTTCGCGCTCCAATGAAACAGATGTACCCTCTGCAATGCTGGTTATGGGATTTCGGGACATGAGATAAATCCCGGCGCTGATAAGCCCGGATCCCGCAGGCGTACCCTTTTCCTGAAACGCCGTCACCGTGCCATTTTCTGCCACCTGCACCCGTCCGAAGCGTTGCGTATCATCGACTTTAGTGAGCAGTAAACTCGTCACCGCGTGACGACGCCGATGCCATTGCCAAAAACTCGCAAATTCCGCGTCGCAATACGAGTCGCCGTTCATCACCAGCACGGGATCAGATCGAAACAAGGGCAGCGCTAACCTCAGGGCGCCGGCCGTGCCAAGGGGAAACGCTTCAACGGAGTAAGTAATTCCCAGTCCTCGGTACCTATCCCCCAACGTATCACGAACTTGATGACTGCGGTATCCGGTGCACAACACCACCTCGCCGATGTTTACTTTTATTAGTTGATCCAGGAGATAGGTCAAAAAAGGCCGTCCGGCTATCTCGGCCAGCACTTTCGGCCGATCTTGAACCACCGAACGAAGCCGGGTTCCCAAACCCCCTGCGAGGATGACGGCGTCTAGTTCAGCGAGTGTCCT
>DASWHT010000055.1:0-4118 GCA_036398075.1 Binatia bacterium
TAAGAACTTGTTCAAAACGTTCAAACAGTTCAAATCGTTCAAATGGCTTCCGGACATCTTCAACGGCTGGAACGTTTGGAACATTTGGAACGACTTGAACCCATCTCTTTCAGGGCAGCGCCGCCACCCCGTAATCTTGCAGCGCCTTGACCTCGAAATCGCTATGCGTGAGATATTCGATGGCCTCCGCTGCCGCCTCCGCCCCCGCGATGGTGGTGAAATACGGCACTTGGTAGTCCAGCGCGTAGCGTCTGAGCAGGTACGAATCGGCGTGGGAGTGCGCATCCGTCGGCGTGTTGATTACCATCGCGATATCGCCGTTCCTGATTCGCTCGGCGATATGAGGACTCCCCTCCTGCACCTTGTTGACCACCTCGGTGGAAATTCCCCTGGCATCGAGAAAGGCGGCGGTGCCGCGGGTCGAAACGACTTGAAAGCCGGCGCGATGTAATTTCTCGGCCGCCAACGTGATGCTCGGTTTATCGTGATCGCCAACGCTGATAAAAACTTTGCCGCACTTGGGCAGGCGCATGCCGCTGCCCAGCTGCGCCTTGGCAAAAGCCAAACCGAAGGAAGTATCGATTCCCATGACTTCGCCGGTGGATTTCATCTCCGGCCCGAGGATCGTGTCGACGCCGGGAAATTTATTAAACGGAAAGACCGCTTCCTTGACCGATACATGTTTGGGCATTATTTCGGCGGTGAAACCCAGCTTTTTGAGTTTTTTCCCGATCATGATGCGCGCCGCCAATTTGGCCAGCGGAACGCCGATGGCCTTGCTCACGAAAGGGACGGTGCGCGAAGCGCGCGGGTTCACTTCCAGGACGTAGACTTTTTCCTTCTGCACGGCGAACTGCACGTTCATGAGACCCCGGACGTTGAGCGCCTTGGCCAGCTCGATGGTGTGCCGGCGTATTTCATCCTGGATCGCCGGCGCGATGGATTTCGACGGCAGGCTGCATGCGCTATCGCCGGAGTGAACTCCAGCGCGCTCGATATGTTCCATGATCCCGCCGATCACGACATCCTCGCCGTCGCCGAGGGCGTCGACGTCGACCTCCACCGCGTCATCGAGAAATTTATCGATTAGCACCGGATGCTCGGGTGAAGCCGCCACCGCGTGGGTCATGTAATTGCGCAGTTCCTCGCTGTCATAAACGATCTGCATGGCGCGGCCGCCCAGGACATAGGACGGACGAACCAGCACGGGATAGCCGAGCCGCCCGGCGATTTCGAAGGCGGCCTCATAGGAGCGCGCGATACCGTTATCCGGTTGCTTGATGTCGAGACGATGCAAAAGCTCGGCGAAGCGCTCACGGTCCTCGGCCAGATCGATGTTGTCCGGCGAGGTGCCGATGATTTTGACGCCGGCGCGCTCCAGAGGCAATGCCAGCTTGAGCGGCGTCTGGCCGCCGAACTGGACGATGACGCCATCGGGATTCTCCCGGTCGACGATGTTCAAGACTTCTTCCATCGTCAGCGGCTCAAAATAGAGCTTGTCGGAAGTATCGTAATCGGTGCTCACGGTTTCCGGGTTGCAGTTGACCATTATGGTCTCGTAGTCCTCCTCGCGTAACGCGAAGGCGGCATGCACGCAGCAATAGTCAAACTCGATACCCTGGCCGATGCGGTTAGGGCCGCCGCCGAGGATCAAAATCTTCTTCCGCGCCGTGGGTTTCGACTCATCCTCGCCTTCATAGGTCGAATAGAGATAGGGCGTGAAGGCTTGAAACTCCGCGCCGCAAGTGTCCACCGAATTGAAAACCGCTTCAACGCCCCTGGTCTTACGCAGCGCGCGAATCTCGCTTTCCGGCGCGCCGGTCAACGCCGCGATGCGCGCGTCGGCAAATCCCATTTGCTTCCAAGTCCGCAGTAAGTCCGCGTCGATGGCGCCAAGATTGCCATGGAATTTTTCGATTTCCGAGTCGGTTACGACGATTTCGCGGATCTTTTCGAGAAACCAGGGATCGAAGCTGGTAAGCTGATGAATCACATCGACGCTCATGCCGAGGCGAAATGCGTCGCCGAGATACCACAACCGCTGCGCATTCGGGTTACGAAGCTTTTCGCCCACCAGTTGGAGCGCCTCCTGACGCCGCTCCGGCGCGATCAGGAGCCGCGGTTCAAAACCGAAGGAGCCGGTCTCCAGGGAACGCATCGCCTTTTGCAGGGATTCCTTGAATGTCCGGCCAATGGCCATCGCCTCGCCCACGGATTTCATTTGCGGCGTCAGCAGATCCTTGGCCTGCGGGAATTTCTCAAAGGTAAACCGCGGCACTTTGACCACGACGTAATCAATCGTCGGCTCGAAGCAGGCCGGGGTTTCACGGGTAATATCGTTGCGAATCTCATCGAGGGTGTAACCCACCGCCAGCTTGGCGGCGATCTTGGCGATGGGAAAGCCGGTGGCTTTGCTCGCCAGGGCCGAACTACGCGACACCCGCGGATTCATCTCGATGACGACCATGCGGCCATCTTTGGGATTCACCGCGAACTGAATATTCGATCCGCCGGTATCGACGCCAATTTCGCGGATGATCCGCAAAGAGGCGTCGCGCATGAGCTGATATTCCTTGTCGGTCAGGGTCTGCGCCGGCGCCACGGTAATGGAGTCGCCGGTATGGACCCCCATGGGATCGAAGTTTTCAATGGAACAGATGATCACCACGTTATCCTTGTGGTCGCGCATGACTTCAAGCTCGAACTCCTTCCAGCCGAGCACGGACTCTTCGATCAGGATCTCGTGCACCGGGGAAATGCCGAGCCCGGCCTGGACCACTTCTTTAAAGTCCTCCGGGCCGTAGGCGAAATTGCCGCCGCTGCCGCCGAGGGTGCGCGAAGCGCGAATGATGACCGGGAACTTGAGCCGGCGCTGAATGCGCACGGCGTCGCGCATGCTGCGGGCGTAGCCGCTATGCGGCAGATCCATACCGGCGCGGCGCATCGCGTCTTTGAATAAATCACGGTCTTCGGCTTTCTTGATGGACTCCAGCTTGGCGCCGATCATCTCCACGCCGTAGCGTTCGAGAACACCTTGCTCCGCGAGATCAATGGCAAGATTTAACGCGGTTTGGCCGCCCAGGGTGGGCAACAGCGCGTCGGGCCTTTCCTTGGCGATAATCTTCTCGGCAATGTCGATGGTGATCGGCTCGATATAGGTTCGGTCTGCGAAGTCGGGGTCGGTCATGATCGTCGCCGGATTGGAGTTGATTAGAATCACCCGGTAGCCTTCTTCCTTGAGCGCCTTGAGCGCCTGGGTGCCGGAGTAGTCGAACTCGCAGGCCTGGCCGATGATGATCGGGCCGGAGCCGATAAGCATGATCGATTGAATGTCGGTTCGTTTGGGCATCGAATCATTGGCCTCGAAATTTTGCCATGAGGTCGATGAAGCGATTAAATAGATAATGGGCGTCGTGCGGTCCGGGCGATGATTCCGGATGATATTGCACGGAAAAAATCGGCAATTCTCGGTGCGCTAACCCCTCCACCGTGTTGTCGTTCAAATTCAGATGAGTGATTTCCACCGCGCCCTTGAGGGAGTCCGCGTCCACGGCAAAACCGTGATTCTGCGCGGTGATTTCGACTTTGCTCGTGGTCATATCCATCACCGGCTGGTTGCCGCCGTGATGACCGAATTTCAGTTTGTAGGTCTTGCCGCCCAAGGCCAGCCCCATGATCTGGTGCCCGAGGCAGATACCGAAAATCGGTTTCTTGCCGATGAGCTTTTCGACGTTTTCCCTGGCGTACGGAACCGCGTCGGGATCGCCGGGACCGTTGGAAAGGAAAATGCCGTCGGGATTCATGCCCAAGACATCTGCCGCTGAAGTGTGGGCCGGAACAACTCTCACTTGGCATCCCGACTCGGCGAGGTTGCGCAGAATGTTGTACTTGATGCCAAAGTCGTAGGCGACCACGGCAAAGCCGGGAGATTGAAAGCTGGCCGCCTTTTTGCCGCGCCGGGGGTTCTTCGCAGCCGGCCGCTTCTTGTAGCCTTCGCCCAATTCCCAATCGCCTTCGTCCCAACTATAGGGAGCCGCGCAGGTCACATTTTTCACTAAATCCCGTCCGACCAATCCCGGCGCAGCCTTCGCCTTGGCGATGGCATCGGCCGGGTCGGC
>DASWHT010000056.1:0-13193 GCA_036398075.1 Binatia bacterium
AATGGACCAGCTCGGGCATTTCATCGGCGCCAATTTCTGCCGTCTTGGCAACGATGGCCGCGTGCCATTTGTTGTGGACGACAAAGACCTGTTTAGCGTTGGCGTCACCCGCGGAAAAATTCCGTTCGGTTTTCGGCGCGGCACAGTCCGAAGCGAGCAGCGCGAGGACGGAGACAACAATTACTGCGCGCGCGAAAATCAATCGCTTCGATGCCATGCGGCGCAAGTGAAAGGACTGGGTCGCTGCCGAATTCGTCACATCAGAACGCCGGTCTCACTTGGCGGGCGAAGCGTTCCATCGATTTGAGTACCTTGCCCTGGCTCAGACCGCCGAAGTGAAATGTCAACCCGATATGGGTGACGCCGACCACGTCGATGATCTTGCGCAAAATCTGCGCGCAGGTCTCAGGACCGCCGAACACGCCGCGGCTGTCGCGCACCATCGCGTCGTATTCCAAGTGGTTGAAGACTCTCTCGTAGGCCTCGCCTTTGCTCGGGTCGAGATCTAGCGCTGCGAGGGCAAAAATGCGCCAACGCCGCCAATGTTCGATCACCTCGGCGTGCGCCTGCGCGTCGTCATTGCCGATGTAAACCGGGTACATGACGAAGACCTCTTTGTCGTCCACTGAATGTGCGGCGGCGCGCAATGCATCCTGATAATGGCGCACGCGCGGCCCTTGCAGTTCGTTGGTGGCGACCCACGGCAGCGTCATTAAGTGATGGCCGCGCCGGCCGATCATCTGAAAATTCTCCAGTTCGCGGTTTGCCGTAATGTAAACCGGCGGGTGGGGTTTCTGCAGCGGTTTCGGATAGACGTTGAGCTTGGGAAATTGATAGTACGGTCCCTTCCATTCGAACTCGCCGCCGGTCCAGGCCTTGATCACGATATCGAGCGCTTCCGGCAGGCGGCTCTGGGCGTTGCTCCAGTCGTAGCCGAATACCGCATACTCCGTCGGATGCATGCCGCGGCCGGCGCCGAAGTTGAGCCGCCCGTTGGAAAGTAGATCCACCATCGCGAACTCCTCGGCGATGCGCAGCGGGTTGTGCATCGGCAGGATCGACACCGCGGACCCCAAACGCATTTTTTTAGTCCGTTGCCCGGCGGCGGCCAGGATCACCGACGGGCTGGGCATCATGCCGCCGAAATAGCGGAAGTGATGCTCGGTGATCCAGAGGGAATCGAAGCCGAGGTCTTCGGCGGCGTCAATTTGCTCAAGCCAATGGGCGTAGAGTTCTGGGCTTTCGCCGTCTAATTCCGGGACGTAGGTGTTAAGAATATAATAACCGAACTTCACGGGCCGCAAATCTCCTCGGCAGCGAAAAATTTGAAGCGCGGGATTCCATGTCAGGCGCGCGGTGCGGGTATATTCGCGCCATGACGCGAAAATAGCAAGTGTGGATCGCAGTGGTCGGGGAGGCAAAAATCCGTTCAAAGTTCAAGGTTCAAAGTCCCGGATCTAACTCCCATCCTTGAACGTTATACTTTGAACCTTGAACTAGACATGGCGCCAATCAGGATTGCATGAGCGATTGAATGATACCCCATACTGTGTAAAGGGCGGTGAGACCGACGGTTGCGTAAATTGCGATCTTGAACCAAATGGGCATATCTTCCATGTTTTTCTCCTTATGACTTGCCGCGATTCGACGCTTCAGCCGTCGTCGCGGATATTTTTGATAATCGGTTATGGGACCGGCGCAGGCAAAGCGCCGAACGCGCGCCGTACGAGTGCACTTCGGAAAAGGAATGGTAAATGTCAGATGAGGAAAACGACGTTCACTTGGTAAAGTTTGCGCGGTCCGGCCGGCGAGTCGTTTTCGCACTGAAATGAGGAGAAGATCTGCAGGATGGCGGGAAAAGTAGAGTCGACAACGGCAGTGCTGTGGGAAAAGTCACGCGCGAGGCGATCGTCATCGCGTACATCGCTCTGATTGCCGATGACCATCGGGGCTGTGCCCTGGGATTGACCCCGGCTCAGGTCGTCTGCTCCGGAAACGGGAGTGGACAAAGTGATCAGCAGAAGGACCACCACAAGAAAACCGGCGAACCGAATGACGCCAACCGGATGCGACATACGCTATACCATACACCGGCGCCCGACCCACTACAAACGGCGCAGACGGAGCTTTAGACCCGGCCGTTGAAGATCGATGGCTTGGCGCTCCTTTTGGGCTGCCAATCGCTCGATGAGTCCCATCAAGGGAGTAATGGCGCTGACATATTCCCGCACCGGTCCCGCCGCCTTCATCGCGGCAACATATTCGGCGCCGGCGAAGTAATTGAGCAACGCGTCATCGTCCGAGACGCCGGCGCCGCCGAATTTCGCGCGAAATTCCTCGAGCGACAACTCCGGCGGTTTCATTCGGCTCAGCTCTTGCGCGCGCGGCCGGCTCAGGATGCGGTCTTTCAAGTCGGCGTCGATGGACTCCGCTTCTTCTTCGCCCCAGAAGCCCAGCGCGTAGAGAATCACTTCATCGGTTATTTCCTTATAGCGCGCGCCGACGATGACGTTGATGGCGGCCTGCACGCCGAAAAATTGTGAATAGGGTGTGACCATGATCGGGTATCCGAACTCCGCGCGCACCCGCGCTACCTCTTCGAGGACCGCGTTGAGTTTATCGAGCTTGCCCAGATTCGCGAGCTGAAAGCGAAAGTTGGAAATCATGCCGCCAGGCACCTGGTGGATCGGATGGAACGCGTCGTACTCCAGCGGCCTTCCTATGGGTAAATTCTCCTGCTTGGCGACGGCGCTGAAATGATCGCGCGCGGGCCTCATGACTTCTTCATCGACGGCAGTCTGGTAGCCGAGGGCGCGGGCGTTCATTGCCACGTTGAAAAGCGACGGGTTCGACGACCCCTCGGCCAGCGGCGGAATCGCGGTGTTGATCGACGTGATGCCGAGCTTGATCGCTTCGAGACAGCACAGTGCGCCCAGTCCGGTAGTGCAGTGGGTGTGAAATTCGACGTGTTTGTCCCCGGCTTCGCGCATGATCAGCGGCACCAGGCGGCGGGTCGCTTCCGGGGTGAGCAGGCCGCCGGGGTCCTTGAAACAAATGCGGTAAACGTCGAGCTTGGCCGCGTGGCGCGCTCGCTCCGCGAAATAGTCGTCGGTGTGTTTCGGCGAGACCGAGTAAATGATGTTGAGAATCGTTTTGAGGCCGACCTTGTTGGCGCTCTCCACCGCGTCTCGCCAATACCTGGGCGTGTTTGAGGGATCCGAGGTGCGCACTTCCGTGATGCCGTTGGCGACGAGCCTTTCGAGCCACAAGCCGGTGACCGCCGGCGGCGAGATCTGAAAGGCGAGCATGGAGCGGCTGCGGATCGAGCGCAGCGGAGTTTTCTTAATGCGCCGGGCGAGCAGACGCACCCGCTCCCAGGGATCGTCCTTGAGATCGCGCACGCATTTTTTGTAAAAGGCCGACGACATGATCTCGACGGCCTCGAAGCCCGCGCGGTCAAAGCGCTCCGCCACCGGCAGCATCATGCCGGTGCGCATGTTCGATGCCCAGAGGCTGAGCTGCCCGTCGCGCAACGTGGTGTCGACGAAATGAATGGGGTTCATGGGCTCTAATGGCTCAGATAAGGGAAAAGGCCGTTCAACGTTCAAGGTTCAATGTTCAAGGTTTCGGATTGAAACCCGGAACTTCCGGACCTCTTAACTTTGAACCTTGAACGTTGAACTTTGAACCCACTGGACGGTGGCTCCCTTTTCCTCGGTCGGCAGTACGTCGTCGTCACTCGATGGATGGTTGATCCCGGTTACAGCGGCGTCACGCTCGCCGGCGGCTTGCGATGGTGCGTCGCCTGTTCGTAGGCGTAGGCGAGCTTGATCATGTTGCCGTCGTCGTAGGGCCGCCCCAAAAAGGTGACGCCCGCGGGCAGTTTGGCGCGCGTGAATCCGGCCGGCACGACGATGGACGGCACGTAAACGAGATGAGTGTTGATATGGGGCGCGCCTTTCTGGTCGACGAACGGCGGATTGACGCCGTCCTTGATCAGCGTTGGCTGGTGTTCCACGGCCTTATGCACGATGGCGTCGAGCTTGTTGTCCGCCATAACTTTAAGCAGGTTGGTCATCAGTTCGTCGCGCGCTTTGAGATACTCGTAATGCGCCTTGTCGTCCGGCGACCGGCTGAAGCGCTCCCTTGAGCGCTTGACAACCTTGCTGAAGTCCGGCGACGCGGCGGCCTCCGCCCGTGATTTGTAGGGCGGCTTCGCGCTCCGCGAAAAATATCTGCTGAACGATTCCTCTTCGTCGGTGAAGCTCCCCGCGCGTTTGGCGAGCAGCTCTTTCAAGTTTGGAATGACAACCGGATCGACGATGACGGCGCCGGCGGCCTTGAGCTCACCCACGGCGCGCTCGAAAACTTCGTCGATCATCTTATAATCTTCAGACGTTGGTTCGGAGCCGAGCCCCATGGACTCGCGCAAAATACCGAGGCGCGCGCCCTTGAGGGCGTTTTTGTCAAGAAACTTCGTGAAACTGTCCGGCAGTTGGCCGATTCCTCTCGCGGTCACTGGATCCTCAGGATCATAGCCGGCCATGACATCCAGCAACTTCGCGAGGTCCGTCACGCTGCGCGCCATCGGGCCTAATGAGCCATTGACGGAAGGCCAGCCGCCATAAACACCGCCGCGGCTGACCAGGCCGGCGGTTGGCCGCATGCCGGCAATCGAGTTCCAGGTCGATGGCCGGCGAATCGACGCCAGACCTTCTTGCGCCACGGCGACGGTGGAAAAGTTCGCTGATACGCAGGCCGCCGAACCGCCCGAAGAGCCGCCGACGGTGCGCTCCGTGTCGTAAGGGTTGCGCGTCGATCCAAAGAGCGAACCATGCGTGTCGCCACCGCCCAGCTCACCCAGCGTAGTTTTCCCCAGAACAATCGCGCCGGCCTTTTTTAAATTCTCAACCACGAAGCAATCCCGCTCCGGATAGTAGTCCTTGAACACCAATGAGCCCAAGGTCGTCGGCATGCCTGCGGCATCGGCCTGGTCTTTGACGACGACGGGAATGCCGTGCAGCGGGCCGGTGAGGCCCGATTTTTTAAACGCCGCGTCGATGCGGTCCGCTTCTTCGAGAGCTTTCGAATTCAAAGTAATGATGGCGTTAAGCGCGGGGCCTTTCTTGTCGTAGGCTTCAATCCGGTCAAGATACATCTGCACGAGTTGGCGGCAGGTTAGCTCGCCGGATTTGTACGCCGAGTGAATTGCTTCGATGCTGGTTTCGAGAATGTCAAAAGCCATGGAGGCGCTCCTTTCACTGAACGGTCTTGCCGTCATGCCGAATTTTTCGCCATTTGAGAGCTGGGATCATCACTAGGGAAACGGCGCGACAGAGCGAAGTTATGGCAGGGGCAAAGCGGTTGTCAAGGGCTGCGTGGCGGTCCCAAGGCGCGGTTCAAGGTTCAACGTTGAAGCTTCAAAGTTAGGGGTAGCAGTTTAGCCGTTCAATTTATGGTCCGGCAAACGTTGAACATTGAACTTTGAACCAAATTGTGGCGGTTGCGCGGGGTAGTGGGTCTTGCTTATTTCGCGTTCGCGAACATGAATCTGAGCACCATGGCCGACTGCTCTTCGGGAAGCTTACGGATGTTTTGGTACAGCTCGCGGGTGAGGACGCACATCTTCGCGGGATCGGATTTGCCCCGGGCCGGATTCGTGAGCAGCGCGACATCTTTGCCGTGGCGCTCCGTCAGCGTGGCGAATACCGCTTTGAGCTGCTGCTGGACCTGTTCTTGCGCCGGCGCCGGAGGCATCTGCGCGGCGGCGGAACGAATCACTTCAACCAACACTAACATTTCCTTTTCCTTCAGTTCTTGGGAGAAGGATTTGTTGATCTCGGCGCCGCCGCCTTGTCCGGCCTCGTAAACATATTGGTAACAGAGCGCGGGATCTCTGTTGTAAAGCGCCTGAGTTTGCTCGATGAAAAGATCGGTAAAGCCGAGCAGGGCGATGTTGGATGCGTGGGGCAGTTTTTTTCGGTACACCGATTGGGCGAGGGGAGAGAGAATTTCCCTGAGCTCGGTCTCGCTCCGACCCCCTTTGAGGCCGTTTTCCAGTTCAGCGACGACGCGCCGATAAACGCCCGGCTCGTGCTTTTTGAGCGCGGCAAAGAGCACATGCTTGCTCAGTTCCGCTTCCAACTTGGCGGACTGCTCATCGAGGATGCCCGACATGGCCACTGCATTGCTGTCAGGATAGCCCGTTACAAAGCGCGCCGCGAAAAGCTCGGGATGCTCCGGCCGCCACAAGTCATTGTGCGCCGTGGCGTAGGCGCGCTCCACGAAGGCGCGATCGATTCCGCGCGCCAACCAGTCGTTTTTATCCTTTTCATATTGGCGCCGAAACGCGCTCTGCTGGACCCCCGGAAAGGCGTACTGGTGAAATCCCAGGCTTGCGTTTCTGCCGATGAGACGGCGCTCGCCCGCGGCATAGGCCAACGTGCAGGCGCTGAAACATCCTGCGGCCGTGAAAGTCGCGAGCTTGCGCGTGGCGATTAGATTGCGCAGCCTGCGCGCTTCCCCGACGCGGCCCCCATGACTGTTGAGGTGAAGGATTTTGACCTCGGGGTTGCCGTCGAGTGTCTTGGCGACTTCGTCGGTCAAACCGAAAATAATCGCTCCCGACACCTCCAGCGCGGTGGCGTTGCGCAACACGCGCAGCTGGTAGGAGCCGATGGGATCCCTGCCCAGCGCGAGTTGGGCAAATTCCATCGTTTGGGGCACGCCGACCGTGCTGAGGCTGAAAATCGAAGCGATGAGACCGAGGATGACCATCGCGAGCGCCAACCGGCCCCAGCATTTCGATTTTCCCGCCGCAAGATATCTTCCCGCCGAACGCCAGACGCCGATCAGTTGCCACACGGTCATGACGACGAGGAGCAACCAATAAGCGACGCCGCCTCCGGCAAACCACCGGGGCATTTCATTGACCGCGTCCGTTGCGGCGACGGCCATAACTAACGCGGCCAGTACCAGACTGATCAAGTTACCGTTGATCCAGAGACTTACGGGAAGCGATAGCTCGCCGCGCCAATGGCGCGCGCAATAGGAATCTCGCCGGGTTTTTAACGAAGCACGCTCGGGAAGGCGAGCGGTAGCCCGATCGGTTTCGGTTGCCGTAACTAGGTGAAAGACGTGCGCGCTCTCAGCGTGAGACGGAGCTGAGCCGCGCAGCTCCGAAAGCTTGCGGATCGGCGTCCACCCGGCAAGTCCGAAGCGCCACGCGAGATGGTTCGGAGCCAGGTGGCCTTCTTGGAGAAGCGCCTGGATTTGCGTGTCGGAGTAAGGCCCCTCTTTGACTCCCTGCTTGGAAATGTACCAATCCATGCCCAATCCTTCCCTGGTTGTCTCGAATGTGGGGATAACGATGGCGTGTTCGAGGCGCGAGCAGTCCTCATCTAATGTTCGGCGGGCGAAGCCAGCTCTTTAGAAGTGGCGCGAGGTGCGGGCAGAGAAAAACGCGTTGGATGGCGAAAAAAATCTTGCCTTGTGAGCGACATTTGCGGTATGGAATTTGAATATTGATGGGCACCGGGTACGACGATTGACATTACGCACGGCCGCGGTTCGATGGCCGGGGCCTTTGGGAGGGGGAGCCATGATAAGGGGACAATCGTTTCGTCTGCTCGCGGTGCTGGTCATCGCCTTATTCTCCGCAAACTGCGGCAGAAAAGATTCCAAGCCCGAGCCTGGCGGGGTCCTGGACGAGGCGATGAAGGCCGAACGCAAAGCCGAAAGCTTTCCCGCCGCGGATGAAGATTATTTCAAAGACATGGACGGTGGCGTTGCGCTTACGGCCAACGAGGTCAAAGGGCGCAATAATTGGATCGTTTGGACCGGTGGCAACGACCGCTTCTGGGATCACCTCGTAAGTAAGAGTTTTGGTGTCGTCGATTTATTGAAAATTGTCTCGTCGCATCCGCAAGTCGCTCATCTGAGCCGCGACACGCGCTGGCGGAATCTCGGTCTCGTAAACGAGCCCTGCTTCGAAAAGCCCAAGGGACCGAGCACCGACCGCTTTGGCTTGTGGCTCGACACGCGCCGGAAGGATTGTCCGGCCGACCCGTTCGAGAACGAGCAGAAATATCCCGGCGTCAAAATCGGCGCCCGGGGAAAAAATGTTCCGCTAGGATCGTATTACGGTTATGCGTCGGGAATCGTCGGCCTGCGCCTTTTCCCCAATCCGGATTTCGATGAGGCGGCGCAAAAGAAGTGGGACGCCGAGAAGTTCTACACCGACAGGCAATACTACGAAGACAAGAACTTAATTCGCCCTTACCGCGTCGGCATGTCCTGCGGCTTTTGCCATGTCGGGCCGAGCCCGGTTAAGCCGTCTGCCGATCCGGAAAATCCCAAGTGGGAAAATCTCAACTCCAATCCCGGGGCGCAATATTTCTGGGTGGACCGGATACTCTTTTGGAATTGGCAAGCGGACAAGGAGAATTTCATTTATCAATTAATTCACACCTCGTTGCCGGGGACCTTGGATACCTCGTTTATTTCCAGCGATTACATAAATAACCCGCGCACGATGAACGCCGTCTACAGCGTCGGAGCGCGACTCGGACCCGCCTTGCGCTGGGGGCAGGAAAAACTGGCTGGAGGCGGACTTAAGAATAAGCAATTCCAGGATTTCAAGCAGACTGCCGAACTCTCGAAGTTCTACAAGGCGCCGGATACCGTTTGGACCCCGCGGGTGCTCAAAGACGGCTCCGACTCTGTGGGAATACTGGGCGCGCTGAACCGTGTCTTCATCAATATCGGGCTCTTCAGCGAGGAATGGCTGCTCCATTTTAATGCACTGGTCGGGGGAAAACCGATCACGCCTATTAGAATCGAAGATGCCGAAAAGAATTCAAGCTACTGGAACGCGACCGTCGCCCAGACCGCGGACGTGGCGTTGTTTTTTCTCAAAACGGCGCAGCCGGACTTGCTCAAGAATGCTCCCGGCGGCGAGCAGTATCTGACGCAGGACAAAGCCAAACTAGCGCGCGGCAAGACGGTGTTCGCCCAGTATTGCGCGCGCTGCCATTCTAGCAAGATTCCCGAACCGCCGGCGGGTGTCGATGAACGGAACTGGGAGCAGTATTGGAAGTGGACCAAGACCGACGACTTTAGAAAGAAAATGACGACGATGGTCATGGCGGATAATTTTCTTACGGACAACTATTTATCCACGGAGCGCCGCATTCCGGTCACGCTGCTGCAGACTAACGCCTGTAGCCCGCTGGCGACCAATGCTCTCAAAGACAACATCTGGGACAATTTTTCCTCGCAGACTTATAAGGACCTGCCGCCCGTCGGGAAAATGACGCTGCATAATCCCATCGACGGCTCAACTTTTGACTATGAAATGCCCGGCAACGGCCGCGGTTATACGCGCGTGCCGTCGCTGATCGGCTTGTGGTCCACGGCGCCGTTTCTGCTCAACAACTCGGTGGGTAAATTCCGCTGGGAAGCGTCCGTCGAAGCGCGCATGGATTCGTTCAACGACTCCATCGAACAAATGCTCTGGCCGGAAAAGCGCAAGAAAGACGCAGATGTTATTAAGGAGCTCGGCTTGCCAGAGTCTAGGGCGCTCGACGTTCCGGGTTTCATCTACCGCACTAACACGAAAAGTTACATTAAAATCGCCCCCGGGTTCTTGCCTGAGGCTTTAGGCGAACTCCTGAGTTGGACTGAACGCTGGCTTCCCTGGCTCCATCGATGGATACCCTGGCTCGTCGGCGAAGAAGGGATCCAAATCGGCCCGATACCAAAGGGAACGCCTGTGAGCTTGCTCACCAACATCGACCTTGAACGCGGATTAGTGGACAAAGCAAAACTGATCGGCCTTTTGCTCGACATCAAAGCAAAACTGAAAAGAGTCGCCGGGGCCAGTGACGAAGAGGCGGCCAGAGTGTTCAGGGAGGACAAAGAGTTGGTGAAAAAGCTGATCGACCTCAGCAAATGTCCCGACTACGTCGTCAACAAAGGCCACTATTTTGGCACGAGCTTTTTCAAGGAAGAGCCGCCGATAAGCGACGACGACAAGCGGGCTCTGATCGAGTATTTGAAGACGTTCTAGAAAGTACCGATTCGCATGGATGCAGCGGATAACCGAGCCGCGGCGCATGATTATATCGTCGTCGGTTCGGGCGCGGGCGGGGGTACGTTGGCGGCGCGGTTGGCCGAAGCGGGCCGGAAAGTCCTCCTCCTCGAAGCCGGCGGGGACCCTTGTAAATTAACCGATTCAAGACTTCCCGAAGACTACCAAGTTCCCGCCTTTCACGCCTTCGCCTCGGAAAATCCAGCGATGCGCTGGGATTTTTTCGTGCGCCATTACGGCGACGACGAGCGCCAGAAAAAAGACGAGAAGTTCACGAAGGAGCGCGACGGGGTTCTTTACCCTCGCGCCGGTGCGCTCGGCGGTTGCACGGCGCACAACGCCATGATCCTGGTTTATCCGCACAACGCCGACTGGGATGACATCGCGGAGTCGACCGGCGACTCGTCCTGGCAGGCCTCGAAGATGCGCCGCTACTTTGAGCGTCTCGAAGACTGCCGCCACCGGCCGCTGAAACGCTGGATCGCGGCATTATCCGGCTTCAATCCGTCCCGCCACGGATTCAGCGGCTGGCTGACGACCGAGTTGGCGATTCCCATGGAAGCGCTGGGTGCGCGCCGTCTGAGGCACGTGTTGGAGGACTTGGCTGTGGAGGCGTCATCCGAGATCGGAGATCGGCTGGAGCGGCTGCGTTGGTTTGTCAAAACGCGCGGCGATCCTAATGACTGGCGGCTCGTTAACGCGAATGCATACGGCCTTCGTCTCGTGCCGCTTACCACTAGCGGCCACGTGCGCGTCGGCAGCCGGGAACGAGTCTTGAGCGTAGCCGCGAAGTATCCGGAGAAGTTACAAATCGAATGCAAGGCGCTCGTTACTCGGGTTCTCTTCGAAGGCCAGAACCGCGCGATTGGCGTGGAATATTTAAGAGGGGACCGCCTGTATCGGGCCCACGCGAATCCCAGCAACGATATCGGCGAAAAACGCCAGGCGTATGCGGCAAAAGAGGTTATTCTCTGTGGCGGTGCGTTCAATACGCCGCAGCTCTTGATGCTATCGGGCGTCGGCCCCCGCGAGGAGTTGGAGCGATACGGCATTGAAGTCCGGAACCATCTTCCGGGGGTCGGCAAGAACCTGCAAGACCGCTACGAGGTAAGCGTCGTCAATCGCATGAAATACGATTGGCAGATGCTGGCAGGAAGCGAGTTCTCCCGGGGAGATCCGCAGTATCGAGAGTGGGATCAGAAAAAAAGGGAAGGGGTGTACACGACTAACGGCGGCGTGCTCGCCGTGATCAAAAGGTCCGGACAAAGCCGGCTCCCCGATCTGTTCTGCGTCGGACTACTGGGAAAGTTCAAAGGATACTTTCCCGGTTATTCGAAACTACTCGCTGAGCACCAGAATTATCTGAGTTGGATTATTTTGAAGGCCCACACGCTGAATGATCGTGGCAAGGTTACCTTACAATCGCCTGATCCACGGGTGCCGCCAAAAATCAATTTTCATTATTTTGATGAAAGCAGCGATAAGCAGGAAAAAGATTTGGCTGCCGTCGTGGAAGGAATACACTTCGTTCGGGCGATGACCAAGGACCTGCGAGAGCGAGGGCTAATCGCCGCGGAGGAGTTGCCCGGCGACCGCCGCCAGTCAGACGACGATCTCAAAGAGTTCGTGCGTGACAATGCCTGGGGGCACCACGCCTCGTGCACGTGCCAAATCGGCCCGGAAGAAAAGGGCGGAGTGTTAAGGAGCGATTTTCGCGTGCATGGCACGCAAGGGTTACGCGTCGTGGACGCGTCGGTGTTTCCGCGCATTCCCGGATTTTTCATCGTCAGCGCGATCTATATGATCGGCGAAAAAGCCGCCGACGTGATTCTGTCAGACGGAAAAAATTGATCGAGGAGGTCTTCATGATTATTTCCATTATCAACCATACCAACGGCCAGCTCAGCGACGAGGAAGTGCAACATGCGCTGCGCGCCATCAACCGCCAGGTCAAGGAAGACTTCGAACCTTACTGGAGTCTGGGCGCGACTCTGAGGCTCGAAGGAAAAACGGGGCCAAAGCCCAAACCCCAGGAGCCGGCGGATTTGCGCGGCGATGCTGTGATCTATCTTTGGGACAACGTCAACGTCGCCAACGCCTTGGGATACCACGATCGCAACAACCGCGGCATACCGTTCGGTTTTGTATTCACCGAACTATCAAAAGAGTTGGGCGAAAGCTGGACCGTGACGTTGTCTCATGAAGCGCTCGAATTGATCGGCGATCCGGAAGTGAATTTATTGGTCGCCGGCCCGCATCCAGGCAATTCCAAGCTAGATGTTTTCCACTGGTACGAGATGTGTGACGCCGTGCAAGCGGAGATTTACGAGATCGACGGCGTGGCGGTAGCGAATTTCGTGCTGCCGCTTTATTTCACCAGCAGCGAGGAAGTCGGCGGGCGCAACGACTATCTTGGCCGCGCTCACGACGGCAAAACCCTCAAGTCCTTCAATGTGAATCCCGGCGGCTACGTGGGTTTTTTCAACCCGCAGAGCGGCGAGCATGAAACCTTCTCGCAGAAGAGCGACACGAAAGCCGAAGAGCGCTTGGCCATCAAGTTGAAGGCCAAAGGCGCTCGGCGCGCCATCCGATACAAGCGCATCGGTGCTAAGAAGCCGGCTGCACTGAAGAAGACCGGCACGAAATAGTTCGGTACTGCTTGCGTCGGGTTCAAGTCGTTCAAGCCGTTCAAATCGTTCAAGCAGTCGAACAACTCGGCGATCGTGTTGAACAACTTGAACGGTTTGAACATTTTGAACGTAGTGGGTGGTCCCCTTTGGGCGGTGGGAGATTTATCTTTTGAAGGCTTCGTCGGACTCGGCGCCGCGGCGCGGTTTCCACTGGAGAGAGTAATATTCGCCGCGATTGCGCGCCCAGGGATCAAACGCATTGACCACGGGTTCTAGTTCAGCGCGGAGCTCGGGGATTGTTCTAAGCAATACCCGTTTTAGCGGCGAAACCTCCATCTCGTGACCGTTGGGTTTGCCCAACTCCATTATTTTGCCTTCCGGGCCATTGTTGTTAACCCAGTTTACGCCGAGATGGGAATAAAACTCGGGACGAAAGCTCGAGGTCAAAAAACGGTCGCTGAATAGGCGCCGCG
>DASWHT010000057.1:0-8668 GCA_036398075.1 Binatia bacterium
ATTTCGATGTATTTCAGAGCAAGGGGAATAAAGCCAAGAGTCGTCAGGAGGACGAAGAAAGGAGTTTTATCGCCGGCGCTGGCATAGAGGATGCCGGGCACATAATAGACCGATGTGCCGATGTCGCAGAAAACTACGGCCCAAGCCAAGGTCCATGTCAGTTGTCTGATGTTTCGGTTGGGCGGCATCGGCAGCGCAGCGTTGGGTGTGCGTGGTACGATATTGCCGAGTTCAGACCGGCTCTTGCTTTAATTTCAAAAATCGATCTATCATTACCGTTAACCGCTGGGATTTGAGATCCCCAACCGCAAAGATTCTATGTCATTACCTGTACAATACTTCCAGAAACTGGTCGAGAGCTGTCCCGACATCATCATCGCAGTGGATAAGCGCGGCATCATCACTTTTTACAACGACGGCGCCAGGCAAAATCTCGGCTTTTCGCCGGATGAAGTTTTGGGCAAGCATGTGCTCGAAATCTATCCGAGCATGGAAGAAGCGCGAAAGGTGATGGCCGCCATGCGTTCGCCCCAGGAAGCCGGCGAAAGAGGGCGGGTGCGCAATTTCGAAACGATCGTTAAAACGCGCAAGGGCGAATGCATACCCGTGGCGATTTCCGCGGCTATCACCTATGACGAGCATGGCAACGAAATCGGCTCCATTGGCTTCGCCAAGGATATCCGCGAAATCAGGCGGCGCGATCAGCTGGTAACGCTGGCGGAGATCGCCATCGGCGTGTCGCATGAGATCAACAATTCCCTGGAGGTGCTGGTCAACCAGGTCGAGATGCTGCAAAAATTCGTCACGCGGGTGGCGACGGATGAAGACTACATCGTGGAAACCGACCGCTTGGAATCCGCGGCCTCGCAAATCAAAAAGATTCAGGACATTACCGGCCGCATCAGCAAGATGGCCGATGAGGGTGAGTACGATACCAAAGAATATTTCGACGGAAAGCTGATGACGGACCTGCATGTAGAGCGCCCGACAAAGCCTTGCGAACGTAACGGTGATGATGCGCGTCATCCGCTGGACGGGCTGAAGATCTTGGTGGTCGACGACGATGCCGGCATCTGCCAGTCGCTCAAAGATCTCTTGGAAGCGGAGCGCTGCTGTATTGAAACAGCCGCCTCCGGAGTGCTGGCGATGGAATGTCTCGAGCGGGAAAAATTTGATCTGGTGTTGAGCGACGTCGTCATGCCGGATATAGATGGCTACCAACTTTACCAAGCGGTGAAAGCGAAAACGCCCGGCCTGCCGGTGGTATTGATGACCGCTTTCAACTACGACAAGGATCACATCATCAAGCGCAGTTGTCTGGAAGGCTTGCAGGGCGTGATCTTCAAAAAACCGGTCAGTCCGGTAATGCTCAAGAAACTGCTGCTCAAGCAATGCCGCCCTGATACCGCCGCCTCTGAGACTTCCCAGCCGGCGACCGCCGCCGCCGTTTCGGCCAACAACCAGAAAGTCATTTAGTCCTTCCCGTGAGCAAAGAAGCCCACTACAGCCAAGGAATGGAGTTTTTCGCTCAGGAAAAACTCGATGAGGCCGTGGCGGCTTATGAAAGGGCGCTGGCGGAAGATCCCAATTATGCCGATGCGTTGCACGCGCTCGCCATGACCTACGCGCACCAGGAAAAATTCGACGAAGCCATCGAAATCGGCAAGCAATTGATCGCCGTGGCGCCCGAGGATGAATTGGCCTACACCAGCCTGTCGATCTTCTACCAACAAAAAGGCATGATCACCGAGGCCGAAGAGATCGCCGCTAAATCGCGCACTTTGAGTTGGAAACGCCAGCTCAGCGAGAAAAAACAAAACGAACCGAAGTAGCCGCCCGCGGACGGCGACTCTCTCGTTTTCGCCGCGCCATTCTTTATTCTACTCAACGTCGCCCGCGTTATGTCTCGCAGATATAGATTTCTTCAATGTACCTCATAGATTTACCACTGGCCCAGCGCATCCGGCGGGGCCTTGCAGTGGGCCCTGTGAATCGATAAAAGGTAAACGAATTCATTGGCGGAGGACACCATGGACGACGCAACGGGTACGCCAACCCGCATTACACCCCCGCAGGAGGCTATGACGACGCTCGTAGACTCCGTTGGCACATTGGCGAAACTCATGGCCGACGAGGCCCTGGCCGAGGAGAAGATCCAAGCGAGCCAGGTCGCTCTCGCGGCAGTCAAAAAGAAAATCTCGGAATCTCTGGTGCGGAGTTACATCACCCAAGGTCCCAACATCAGCATGCCGGAGGATCTCATGAGCCAAGAACAATACTACGAGCGTCTACTCCTCGCGCTTGAAGAGATGAAACGCGAGCTCGCGCAAAAAATACGCCCGTTGCAACTACAAATCATCGAGGCGAACCGCGAGTATCTCCGTGAAACCTTCGACTTAAACATCCGCAGGCTAAACCGCTGCCTGGAAAAAATCGATGAAAAAACTCTTGCTTTCCGGCAGCATCTGGAGGAATACAATAGTATTCGCGCGGAACTGCAAATTCTCAACGATAAGATCGAGCAGCTAGGCGCCGTTCCTCTGGATTTGCCCAGCGGGCCGGAAAGCGGCGACCTCGGCGATATGATAATATCGCGTTTGGAGCATCTAAAATCGCTGGGAAAAATTTAGCGCACCGCCTTTTTTGCCGGCTAAAGGTTATTTGCCCCTTTCGCGCCCCCTAAACTCGCCCTTTATCCTGATCGTCTCGGTCGGGGCGGCCGTGCTCCTCCCTAACCCGAGGCGACCCGCCAATCTGAGGAGTCAGCGACATCCAAGGCGCGCCGGAGCTAGCAATGATTTTCATGGAAAAAAGGCCATTTGATTGCAGCCAAACGACGCTCATGTTAAAATTGCCCAATTTATGATGCGTTCGTATGCGATGAGTATTGTCACCTCGTTTGTCCAATGGTTTGACGCCGACTATCACAATCGAGCCTCGGAGGCGAGAATTTGCGATATCGACCGCGTCAATTGGTTGCGCTGTTTGCCATTCGTGCTCTTACATCTAGGGTGTCTTGCGGTTTTTTTCGTGGGTTGGAGTTGGGCGGCGATTGGCACGGCCATCGCGCTTTATCTGGTCCGAATGTTCGCCATCACTGGCATCTACCATCGCTATTTTTCCCATCGGACGTTCAAAACCTCGCGCTGGGCGCAATTCCTGTTTGCCGTAGTGGGCGCATCCTCGGCACAACGCGGGCCTCTCTGGTGGGCGGCCAATCACAGGAACCACCATCGTGATTCCGATACTGCCTCCGATCCGCATTCACCGGTGCACTACGGATTTTTACGCTCCCACGCCGGCTGGTTCATGTGTACCCGCTACTACGCCACAGAGTATCGCCGCATTCAGGACTTCGCGCGATTTCCCGAGTTAGTCTGGTTGAACCGCTTCGATAAAGCGGTCCCGGCGGTGTTGGGATTGTTTATCTACCTTTGTGGAGTCGGGTTAAACTACATCGCTCCGTCTCTAGGTGTCACGGGATTGCAACTTTTCGTGTGGGGCTTCGTGGTCAGCACCACCGTGCTCTTTCACGCCACCGCCAGCATCAACTCCGTGGCCCACCTGATTGGGAACAAACGTTATGATACGGGCGATGAGAGCCGAAACAATTTTCTCCTCGCGCTCATTACGCTCGGCGAAGGCTGGCACAATAACCATCACCAATACATGGGCTCCACCCGCCAAGGCTTCTATTGGTGGGAGATCGACATCACCTATTACATCTTAAAGTTTTTGTCCTTGTGCGGGCTGATCTGGGATTTAAAACCCGTCCCAGCCAAAGCCTTCGACCCGGCCGCACAACTACCAACCAAGAAATTTGCCAAGGCGGCGTAACTATGCTGCAGGCGGCCGTTCAAGTCGTTCAAAAAGTTCAAATCGTTCCAAACGTTTTGAACACCGTTGAATAGCCCGCCCGGGCTTTGCTTCTCGATCGACACTCTGCAGCGCGTCTTCCTCGAAGCATGCATATCCCGGTTAGCGCCCGTAAAATCGGCGCGCATTTTCCCCGAGAATGGCCGACTTGTGTTCTTTCTTCAGATCTTCGCGCTCCAGGATCTCGTCAATCTCCTCCATGCAATTAGAAATCGAGATTTCGTGGGGGAAATCCGACGCGAACATGAACGGCTTCGGGCCCACCCGCTCGATGGCGTAGGCCAGCGCCTTCTCGTTACCCTCGCAGCCGACGAAGATCCGCTCCTCTGCGAAATAGTCGACGGGATGCCGCTTGAGCTTGAGCCCGCCGTATTCTAATTCGCGTTCGAGGCGATCGAGCACGAGGGGCATCCACGCTGTGCCGCCTTCCATAAATCCGACGCGGAGCTTAGGAAAGCGGTCGAACACGCCGTCGACCATCATGCCCGTCATGGCGATCGCCAACGGGAACGGCATTCCCAGCGCGCGCGTCGCGGGAAAAACGGTGTAGGTGTTGAAGCCCAGATTGATGTAGCTGCCGCCATGCACGGCCATGACACAGTTGAGTTTTTCAGCCTCCTCATAAATCGGCCAATATTCGGGATGGCTCACATGCCGGGTCAGTCCGTTCGAAGGAATCATCGCTCCGATGAAGCCGAGATCTTTTACCGACCGGCGTAGCTCGGCCACAGCGTCGGGAACATGTTGCATCGGGATCAGCGACACAGCCTGAAAGCGAGAACTGCGCTGGAGGTAACGCTTATGAATATAATCATTGTACCCTTGGGCATAAGCCAGCGCCCACTCCGGATAAGCCACATTGCCATAGGCCAAGCCGGTGGTGGGATATAGCACGGTATAATCCGTCTCCGTCTTGGCGAGAAAATCGAGCCACTGCTCCGGCCCAGTGCTGGGATCGAAAGTCCCCGGCGTGCGCGGCGTGCCATCCGCCGGGGTGTGAAAGTGGTCAAGGCTCGGCATCCAGTTGCGCGTGCCGCGGTTGTTGAACGGCGGGCGCACAAACTTAAGCACATCCTCGGCGTCCTCCATGACATGACCATCGGCATCAACGTAACCCTTAGACATAAAACCTCCCTATTTGCGCAAAACTTATTGCGCCAGTTATTGGATTTCTCGGGATGCAAACCAGGCGGATGACCTCTATTTATAGTGCCGGCTGGAATCAGCCGTCAAGTCAAAGCCATCTTTTATGTCCCGCTCATTGACAAAAATGGCCTATATCGGATATTGGCAAATTGGGGAGTTACTCCATCGCTCCAGCCGACCCGGGCTTTTGAGCATAGGGTAGCATGCCGGTCGTTCACGCCAAGGCTCGGATTCGCGGGAGCGGCCGGCCTAAAGCGAAGTTCTTTCATTTTCAGTTAGAGGAGGATTTCAACCGTGGTAATGCTAGGCACAGACATGAAAGTCGCCGAGACTCCCAAAGAGAGTCTAAAGGACTACACGAAAGCGGATCCCTACGGGGAATGGCTAAAGCAGGAAGGCGTGAAAGTCTATGAAGAATTCTACTTCCCGAGCTTAGCGCGGATCGAACTTGGACCATGGGAGCGCAAAGGCGGCCGCGGCGCGGTCGTCCACATCTCTAATCGCCACATGCCCAATGACTGTCACGTCGTCGAGATCGAGCCCGGGGGCAAATCAGAGCCGGAACACCATATGTACGAGCTCTCGATCTACGTGGTATCGGGCCGCGGCGCAACGACGATCTGGCAAGATGAAAAACACAAGAGCAGCTTTGAGTGGCAGGCGGGAAGCCTCTTTTCGATTCCACTCAACGCGTGGTATCAGAATTTCAACGGCAGCGGCCAGGAGCCGACCCGTTATATCGCCGTCACGAACGCGCCTCCCATGATGCGGCTTTTTCGCGACAACGAATTCATATTCGACAATAATTACATGTTCACCTCCCGTTATGCCGGCGAGGAGGACTACTTCAGCGGCAAAGGCAAGCTGTTCAATCGGCGCATCTGGGAGTCCAACTTCATCGCCAACGCCCCGGACATGCTGTTGTATGGATGGAAGGAGCGGGGCGCCGGCGGGATCAACGCCATGCTGGAGATGGCCGATAACAATACCAAGAGCCACATCTCCGAGTTTCCCATCGGCACGTACAAGAAGGCCCATCGCCACGGCCCGGGCGCGCACCTCGTGCTGCTCAGCGGCACCGGCGGCTACTCCTTGATCTGGACCAAGGAAGACCGCTCCGACATGATCAAGTGCGACTGGCAGGTGGGCTCGATGGTCACCGTTCCAAACGACAACTGCTACCATCAGCACTTTAATTCCGGAACGACCAGAGCCCGCTACCTCGCGCTGCGGCCGGGCGACATGGGACTCTACTTTGGCCGCGGCGGCGGCGGCGAGTACGCCGACCGAAGCCTCAAGGAAGGCGGCTGGCAGATCGAGTACGAGGACGAAGACTGCGAGATTCATCAGATTTTCGAGAACGAACTCAAAGCCCACGGCGCAACGTGCAAGATGAAAGCGTTTGTGCCCTGGTGTAGCGGTGAGGTCGGGCCGACCAGCGAGCGCGACACCTAGAAACACTGGTTGACGCTGCGCGCAAGATAGTCGTTAGGTAACAACTGCAACTCGTGGGAAAGCCCCGCGCCGTCCTACGGCGCGGGGCTTTTTATTATGTGCCAACCGGGGCCAAAAGGTTGGCGGCGAGAAGTCCTCTCGCCACCCACGCCGTGCTCATCCTGAATTGTAGAGCCGAAGATTACCGGCGGTTGCTTCGCGGGTGAATCTATAAAAATGCCAGTGGGTGGCGCAGCGATTCATGAATTGGGCAAAGCCAACAATGCCGCGTTGATAACGCACATTATGGGCGAAGAAATAGCGCAGGTACACCTGGCCGACTTCTTTCAAACTGCCGTCACGCAGCAACGTCCAGAACAGATTCCACGTGAGTATGAATCCATAAAGAAGGGATCTGACGGCACTCTGGCTGGCGGTCATCTTCGCGGCAATCTCAGCGCGTCTGCGCAAAAAATCGGGTTCGCGAAACTGGCGAAAATAGCGGTCCAAGAAGTTTTCCGGCGTGTAGAGCCGCTCGAGCAGATGCCAATATCCGTTGCGGAGCTCCGCCGGCGACATTTGGGCCGGGACGATGTTGCAGTTGACGTCGTCGAGCCGTAACCGCTTTTCCTTTTCAAGACGCTCGTACAAAGGCGTCTTGGGCACTGCGACCAGCATGCCGACCATCGCCAGAAGTATTCCGTTGTCTTGAATGAAGCGAAACTGATCTTCGAAGATTGCCCTATCGTCGTTATCAAAGCCGACGATAAAGCCCGCGCTGACCTCCAGACCGGCGTTGCGAATACGCGTCAGTTTCTCCTCAAGTGAATCTCCTGAAGTGTTCTGCAGCTTCTTCGTCTCCTGCAGGGACTCGCGCCGCGGGGACTCAATGCCGATAAAGACGGATCGAAAATTTGCTCGATAGAGAAGCTCAAGCAGTTCGGCATCGTCGGCGAGATTGATGCTCGCTTCGGTGGTCAGGCGCAGCGGATACGAGTTCTTCTCTTGCCACTCGATGATGAGCCGGAGCAGTTCCTTGGCGGCCTTCTTGTTGCCGATGAAATTATCGTCGACGATAAAGCACGAGAAAAATCCGGCGTTACGCATATCTTCGAGCTCTTCCACGACCTGTTCGGGTCTTTTCATGCGTGGTCGCCGGCCGAATGTGACGATAATATCGCAGAACTCGCAGCGGAACGGGCAGCCGCGGGAAAACTGCAGCGCGCCGGAGGCGTAACGGCTGACCTTCAGCAGATCAAAGCGGGCCTTCGGCACTTTGGTCATATCCGTCGGATTCGCCTGCTTGTAAAAATTATCAAAATTCTTGCCTGACGCGAAACAATCGACGAACGCGGGCCAGGTCTCGTCGGCCTCGCCGGAAAATAGCACGTCGCACAGACCGTCGAAGTAGGTTTCGTGCACCGAAGCGTAGGCGCCGCCCACAACGGTGAAGATTTTCAGCTCGCGCAGCCGCTCCAAAATCTCGCGCATGCGCGCTTTTTGAACGATCATTCCGGTCACACCGACGATGTCGAAGCTCGTGAGGGCGGCGAAATCGATCGCCTCGACATTTTCATCCAGAAGAACAACCTCATGATCGGGGATCAAACCGGCGAGATGGGGCAACGCGCCGGTGATCATCGTGCATCGTTTGTCTCCCGGGTAGAGTGGCAGCGCGTAGTCGAACCCCCAATAGGACGGCTCGAATTTAGGATTAATGAGGCAGATTTTTAGTCGTTTCATTGCTGTGGGCTTTGTAGCTTTCTATTCTGCATTATGCGCCAGCGCATCCGTCGCAGCGGTTGAAACTCGGTGCCCAGGACATGACCGGAACAAGTATCCCGAGTTTGCTACTATTGAGGCGTTAAGTCCAGCGCCAAATCGCCGAAGGGCGAGGTGGGAACGGTAAGGGGCTTGAGCGTTGGCGGGGTTTTGCGCTGTTGCAGACGACTCGATGAGGGGCGGGCTCGGGTCGTCTGATTCGCTCGCGCGTTTTTGACGCGGGATCTAATCGTCGCCGCTCTAGAACGGCGGCTTCGGCTTACAAGTCTAAGAGCCCACGCGGGTAAACAAGTTAGCGGGCCTCGGCAGGTCGGGCACCGAAGTTTTTGGTTCGATCATTGCCGGTCGAACGGCGCGGCGAAAAGACACGGGTTTGCGCGACCTGATCCCGCGGCCTTGGGTGCTATTGACTTTGACTTGGTAACTTCAC
>DASWHT010000058.1:0-6329 GCA_036398075.1 Binatia bacterium
TATGGGAAGAGTCCCAGGCCCCCCCCTGAAAGACTTCCTCCGATAAAAGAGATAATTTTCGATCCCTCGTACAGCCTCAGCCAAAGGCTGATCCGCCTCAGGTGGAAGCTAATTTAAAAGCCTCTTACCGCAATTGGGGGGCAAATGTCCAGCCCTGTCTGCAAGCCAAGGCCAAGTTGATATAAGGCTACCTTATCGGATACCGTCTGCCCCAAAGATGGGGGTACGGGGCCAGTCTGTTTTCTGATTTAGCCGCCTGCTTGCGCCTGCCCGCAGCCCTAGCAGGCGCGCGCTCGCGTAGGCAAGCTTGAGGCTCTGGAACGTGGGCTCGCACCGGGTCGCCGGGGTAATTTTGAGTGCTCAGTGGCCAATCCCCCCCAAGGCAAATTCCATCATTTAAAGGGGCCAGGTCGACTGGCCAGCCAGGAGGGCATCATGAAGTTATGTAATATGTCCCGGAAGCCGCATTGACTTCCTTTCGATTCTATGTAAAATCGATGTAGAACTTAAATATAGAGGAGGGGCTAGTTATGGCTATGACTACATTTAACGTGGATGAGAGAATGGAACAATCTCTCGAAGAATTGAAGAAGCATTTTGGGGCTTCCTCCAAAGCAGAAGTCATACGAAAGGCTATAGCTTTGTTGAAAGTTGTCACGGACTCTGAAGACGCTGATGGGTCCATTACCATCCAAAAAAAAGATGGTAAAGAGCAGAAACTAATCATCAGATAGGGATGCCGTGGCGGTGATACGTGTCTGACGGACCACCTATAAAGCTTACCGACGCGGAAAATCAGGTCGGCAGCATCGAAGAAGAGAAACAGCGGGCGTTAATCCGGAGCCTAGATGCCGACACGAAAACCCGACTCTGGGTAGCCGGCGTTATGACTGTTTTGTTCGTTGGTTTAAATGCAGCTGTCATCTTTTTGGTATGGCATGCCTTTGCTGCCGACGTTGACCTTCTCAAGTCCAAACTGATCCAAAACAATCAACGCCTCATCACGGAGAATGTTTTTATGTCTCTTGTCGGGGCGACGGTTGTGCAAGTAGGGGTAACGCTGGTTGCGATTACTGGCTACCTTTTCCCCAAAAAAACCTAACAATTTCGGCTAACCTCGCGTTCGCTCCTACTATCGGATCACGTTGCCCCGCGCATAACGATCCGCCTCGACGCCGCGTGCAGTGGAGACAGTTCGTGTGATTTGAATCCGCCATGAAGCTGAATCCGCAAGACTAAAGAAAAAAGGAGAAGCCCAAAGACGAAACCGAGATTAGCGAGATCGAGGCCCCGCCGTTACCCAAGGAATTAAAAAAGCGCTGGTCCTTTGTCGGACTCGCTATTGAGCTGTTGATAGCTGGCTCGCAAGCGGCTGATGAAGCCGGTTTTCAGTTATCCGCGTCGGGTTCTAAAAAGCAAATTCCTATCATTATCATTTGGGATTTCGGCGCCTGCGCCCTGGCTTGGCCGGTGACTCAGCGATGTCGATGCCGAAGATCTCGGACAGGTCGCTGCTCTCGAGAACTTTTGCGGCGGCCGGTCCTTTCCGCTTCTTTGCCATGCCTTTGCCGGCACTGGCGATAAGGTCCTGCCGGTCCACGTTTCGCAGCGCGAATAATAGTTCGGGCTTTTCGTCCAGTCGTGCGCCGATTCCGTAGAGCACCGCGGCGACGTGTTTGCACATCGACGCCCAGTCCGGGCAACTGCATTTGAACTTGATCTCCGCCGGCCGCGGAAACAGTCCGGTCTTCTCCTGGCAAAGTCGTGTCATGACTGCCTTGGAGAACCGCCCTTCCAGCAGTTCGACTACAGAATCGATCGCACCCGCGCAGTCCGTGCAGACCGCGTTCCAATGGGTCTTCGGAACAGCGGTCACCTTCACTTCAACGCGATAGAGACTGGAGCCGCTAACCCGTGCGGTCACTGCGCCGGGCGAGATCTGTAGATCGACCACGGAGCCATTGCGAACGTACGTGCGGCCGCGAGGGAGCCGGTTGGAGTAGTCGCTGTAGCGTTCGAGATTGTCGCACCATGCTTTGCCCCAAAACGTATTCGCGATCTTCGAGCCCTTGATAACGACCGGCGAAACCGTCTGGCCTTTCTTCGCCAGTCTGGCAGCTTCGCGCGCCGCCTGACGCCTTCGTTCGGCAACCGGCACGTAGGGTTTCCAACCATAATCATATTCGTATCTGCGCATGCGTCACTCCAGTGAGGCGGCGTGAATGTCCAGCGCGACGAGCTTCAGTAGTTCGTCGTCCTTCATCTCGGTCAGCAGCAGGTCAGTTGCGCCCTCGAGCAGGTCCTGCGAAAGCTGTCGTTTCGAGTCAATGAGCGCGTCGATTTTCTCCTCCACTGTTCCGCGGCACAAGAACTTCTGGACGAGCACGTTCTTCGTCTGACCGATGCGGAAGGCGCGATCCGTCGCTTGGTTTTCGACCGCCGGATTCCACCAACGATCGAAATGAACGACGTGCGATGCCGCAGTCAAATTGAGCCCGGTTCCGCCCGCCTTGAGCGACAGCACGAAGAACGGCACTGCTTCGTCTTCCTGAAACTGCCGCACAAGAGACTGGCGCTTCTTCACGTCGGTTTCGCCGTGCAGCACAAGTCCGGGACGTCCAAACACCGAGCCCAGAAACGCCGCAAGCGGCGCAGTGACTTCGCGGAATTGCGTAAAGACCAAAACCTTTTCCTGCCTCGCGGCAATAACGTCGACGATCTCGCGCAGGCGCGCGAGCTTGCCGCTGTCCCCCTCGGCCCACGCGTTGTCGCCAAGCCACTGCGATGGGTGATTGCAGATTTGCTTGAAACGCATCAGGAACGCGAGGATCATACCACGACGCTCGATTCCGTCCGTCTTCTCGAGTCGGTCAGATAATTCCGTCACGGCTTCCTGATACAGCGCGGCCTGCTTGCGTGTGAGTTGGCAGAACGCCTTCACCTCGGTCTTATCCGGCAAATCCGCGATGACGCTTTTGTCCGTCTTCAATCGCCTCAGGATGTATGGGCGCACCAACTCGCGCAGGGGCGCGTAAGGATTATGCAGCCTTTCGGCGAGGCGTTTCGTGAAGGTCGTGAATTCCTTGCTCGATCCGAGCAAGCCCGGATTGATGAAGTCGAAAATGGACCAAAGATCTCCGAGCCGGTTTTCCACCGGCGTGCCGGTGAGCGCGATCCGCGCTTGAGCGTCGATCTGCTTGGCGGCCCGTGTCTGCCGGGCGCCGGGGTTCTTGATGGCCTGCGCTTCGTCCAGCACGGACAGTCGCCATTGGATTTTCAAAAGTTCGGGAACGCGCAAGAGCGTTCCGTAACTCGTGATGACCAGATCGACGCCGGCGAGGCGGTTCGCATCGAGACTTCGCAATTCGGCGGCTGGCATCGCCGATGGATGCGCGATGATCGCCTTCAGACTTGGCGCGAATCGTTCGATTTCCGATGCCCAGTTTGCGAGTAATGACGCGGGCGCGACGAGAAGACTCGGCCGCCTTGGACCGGCGCCGTCGCGCCGCAGCACGAGCATCAGCGCCAGAACCTGCATCGTCTTGCCCAGTCCCATATCGTCGGCCAGGCAGGCGCCGAGACCGAGCATGGACAGGAGGTGGAGCCAGCAAAGGCCGGCCTGCTGATACGGACGCAGCGTCGTTTTCAGCTCATCCCCGAGTTTTAAGCGCGCGAGTGCTTGCGGATGCCGGAGCTCTTCCAGAGTTTCGGCAAACCACGGGCCAGCGACAATGCGCGACCAGTCGAGCGCTGCCGTATCCGTGAGACCGCCGTCAGAGACGTTCGCGCCCGCGAGCATGCGCATCGCGTCGGCGAAGGTCACCCCGGTCTCAGCCGCCGCTTTTTCAACGGCCCGAAACTGGTCCAGCATTTTGGCGAGCTTCTCTCGATCCACTTCGACCCAGCGGCCGCGAACGAGATGAAGGCCATTGGAGTCTGCGAGCAGCTTCGATATCTCCGTTTCGGTTAATCGCTCGCCATCAAGCGTGACTTCCATCCGGAAGTCCAGAAGCGCGTCCGTCCCGATTCCCGACGGCGGCTTGCCTCCCACGGTCGCAGTCACTTGAGGCCGCGATGGCCGATTCGCTCTCCAGGCGCTTGGCACGCGAACGATCACACCAGCCGCTTCGAGGAGCGGTAGATCCTTCAGCAGTTGAAAAGCCTCTGCGGGTGTCCAGCGCAGTGGGTGAAAGACCTCGCCGGAATCGACCATCGCCTTGAGCCAGGGGCACTGCTCTGCAGCGCGCTTGACCGGCAACAGCAGCGACAGAAGCCGCGACTTGTTCGCCGCGCCGGCATACTCGCTGAGCGCCCTGCCGAGCGGCAGGTGTTGAGCCTTCGCATGCGCCGACAAGCGCGCCGTGTACGTGGCCAGGAATGCGAACGGCGCTTCGTTATCTTTGCGGTTCTCGGCGAGATTGAAATGGACCCGTCCAACCAGGTTCCATGCTGGGTTCTTCCGCTTGACGAAGTCCTGGACCGATACCTTCGACTGCGACAGTTCCAACCGAAACGCCGCATCGACATCGGTCCAGAGCGTATCGAGAACGGAAGCCGTCAGATATTCCGCTCCGGTCATCGACGGCGCCGCCGAAGCGAATGAGTCGAGTTCCTCACGCGCGGGCGGCGGTATCGGTGGCAACGCGCGGCCAGCATCGACGTCTGGAAGCGCGCAGAGAGCCACGACGTAGCGCTCGGAAAACTCGCGCCAGTACATGAACACGGGTGGCATCGCCGTCTGAACCTCGGCCGCGCCGAGTTGCAGAAGACCGTGACCGTGGCCTCGTGTAAACGCTTCTTGCAGTCTCTCCGCGAGATCCGGGGAGAGCGGCGGCGCATCTTCAACGTGCGCGAGCAGCAAACGGCCGTGTGGCGTGAGAACCGGCGCCAGGAATGTCGTCAGCGTATTGGAACTGTGAACCACCACGGTAATATACCAGCCTGCTCTCGGGCATGAGCGCCACAGACATGGACGGGTTCCTGGACTACTTTAAAGAAGCTTCGACAAGAACTCTGCCGGAACTCGGCTGCAAAGCTCGGGAGAGACTTCGGGAGAGATTTCAATGATGCGCGCAATATCGGCGAGATCCTTTTGTCTTTTGCTTTGCCGTCGATCCGCGTCCAAGCCCAAAGACGAAACCAAGATTAGCGAGATCGACGCCTCGCCGTTATCCAAGGAATTAAAAAAGCGCTGGTCCTACTTCATCCGAAAAGTTTATAAAACAGACCCGTTTGCCTGTCCCAAATGCCCGGGAGAGATGCGCATCATCAGCTTCATTGACCAGCCTGATGTCATTAAAAAAATTCTTCAACCCTTGGGACTATGGGAAGAGTCCCAGGCGCCTGAAAGACTTCCTCCGATAAAAGAGATAATCTGCGATCCATCCTACGGTTCGATAAACTCACCGTCACGAGGAAGATCGATGGACAGCCAGCTAATTTAAAAGCCTCTTACCGCAATTGAGGGGCAAATGTCCAGCCCTTTGATCCGCTGAAACCGAACGGGCGTGAGTTCCGCGCGTCGGTTCGGTTTGATCAACGGTCCGGCATTCACCGGGCCACCGGCACGACAACCAACCTAATCCAATCTGCGAGCGAATGTTCAGGACAACATTAGAGCCAGAAGACTCAGGCCCGGTTTTTTACCGTCCAATCCCCAATTGAGCGCACCTTTAGCTCCGCCGGCTCTTGCTTCCCTTGCCGATTCGGACTTACCATACGGACTATTTCGTCAGTCGAGAAAAGAAGCCGACGGAGGTCGTCATGGAGCCAATCGAGCCCGCAGTCCTCGCCGCGGCCAACGAGAAAAGCTGCAAGCTTAGAGAGTTAATCCGGGCGCCGGATATTCTTGTGATGCCGGGCGCCTACGATGTTCTGAGCGCGCTGTTGTTCCAACAGCTCGGCTTCGAAGCGATTCAATGCACCAGCGGCGGCATCGCCGCGGCCTTGGGCTATCCTGACGGCGAGGTCATTAGCCGGGATCTGTTTCTCCAAGTCACGGGAAACTTCGCCGCCGCGGTCTCGGTTCCCGTCAACGCCGACGGCGAGCGCGGCTACGGCGACGAGGAGGGCGTCAAAGAAACCGTGCGCGCGCTGGTCGCCGCCGGCGTGGCCGGTATGAATCTCGAAGACGGCGCCGGCGCCAAGCCGGGCGGCGCGCGCGGGTTGGTGCCGGTGGCCGAGCAACTACGCAAAATCGCCGCGGTCATGGAAACCAAGCGCGCGCTGGGCAGCGAGTTTTTCCTTAACGCTCGCGTGGACGCATTCCACGTCATGACCGACGATCCAAAAAAAATTCTGGACGAGGCGATCCGCCGCGGCAACGCCTA
>DASWHT010000059.1:0-6848 GCA_036398075.1 Binatia bacterium
TTGGAGTATTGGGTCTCGAACCCATCACTCCACCACTCCAGTACTCCAATTGCTACGAGTCCACCGTTACAATGAAACCGGTTAGTCCTTTTCAGGACGCAGCTTTAAACGCGCGATAAGGAGGCAATGATCATGGCTGGACCCGGCGCATGTTACGTGCCAAGCGAGGCGGAAGCCAAGAAAAAAGATTCCATTTACCATCAGGTGAGAGAATTCCTCGACAAAGGCGAGACCCTGGCGGTGGCGACCATCGTCTCCACCAAGGGATCGACGCCGCGGGAAGTCGGCGCCAAAATGGTGGTTACGGCCTGGGGTGAAATCCTCGGCACCATTGGCGGCGGCTGCGGCGAAGCGGACGTGAAACGCGAGGCCATCGATGTGATCCGCACGCGCAAGCCGCGCACGGTGCGGATCGATCTGCTCGACGATATCTCATCGGACAGCCCCGCGGTTTGCGGCGGCGTCATGAATGTATTCATCGACCCGTGGTGGCAGGAGCGCGACCGGGAGGCCGCGGCCGGCAAATGAGCTCGCTGTCCGAAGAGCTCGTGGAAATTTCCGAGCGAGGCGCGGCCGCGGTGCTCGCCACGGTGGTCGAAGTCGAGGGCGGCGTGGGCGTGGAGCCCGGCGCCAAATGCTTGATACGCGACGGCAAGTTGAGCGCCGACACCATCGGCGATGCGCGCGTGACCGACGCCATCGTCAAAGAAAGCGACGCGCGCTTGCGCGCGGAAAAGTCGCAATTAGTCTCCCTCGATGTGCCCGCGGCGGGCGGCAAGCTCGAAGTATTTTTTGAAGTCATGCCGGCGCCGCCGAAGCTCATCGTGGTGGGCGCCGGCCATATCGCCGTGCCGCTGGTCGAGATCGCCAAGGTTTTGGATTTTTTCGTGACCGTTATCGACGACCGGTTGCTGTACGCCAACCGCGAGCGTTTCCCGGCCGCCGACGAAGTGGTGGTAGGCGATATGGCGCAGACGCTCAAGGAAATGAATATCACCCCTTCCTGCTATATCGTGCTGATCACCCGCGGCCACGCCTACGACGAGCCCTGTCTCCGCGTAATTATGCATAGTCAGGCGAAATACATCGGCATGATCGGCAGCAAGCGGCGCATCAAGGCCTGCTTCCAGCGCTTCCGCGACGAGGAAAAGATCGCCGAGGAAGTGATCGAGCGGGTCTATGCTCCGATCGGGCTCGACATCGCGACTGAAACTCCGGCGGAAATTGCGCTGTCGATCTTGGGCGAAGTGATCAAAGTCAGGCGCGGCGGCAAGGCGGCGTCGCTGTCGGGCCACTGAACGGAATTTACGTGAGCGCGCCGCGAATCATTAACGGGATCATTTTCTCGGACCTGGGCCAGGCAGCGAAATTTATGGCGCTGGATTGGGTGCGGCAAGCCTTGGCGGAGAGTTTGGGTTTTGCGCCGTTTCCGGCAACGCTCAACGTCCATCCCGCCAATCCCGGAGACGCCTTGGCTTGGCATTCGATCCAGAATGATGCAAGCTTTTTTTCCCGTATGCCGCCCCATGAAGGCTGTTGTCTGGCGCGCATTTACCGGATTGAAGTTAAAAGTGGCGCGGCTGGCAGCAGCCGCAGGACGCCGGCCGCGGTGCTCTTCCCGGAAGTGATAGATTATCCCAAAGACAAGATCGAAATCGTCGCGCCCATGCGGCTCAAGGATGCCTTCGGCGTGAAGGACGGCGATCGACTCACGTTGGAGTTTATCCATTGAACCGCCGGCGCAGACTCATCGTTGGCATATCCGGGGCGACGGGCGCGATCTATGGCGTGCGCATGCTCGAGGTGTTGGCGAAGATGGAAGACATGGAGACCCACCTCGTCTTGAGCAAAGCCGGCAAGATGACGATCCAGGTGGAGACGCCGTACTCCGTCAAAGAGGTGGAAGCGCTGGCGGATGTGGTCCACGACATCAATAACGTCGGCGCGAGCATTTCCAGCGGCTCTTTTCGCACCGAAGGCATGGTGATCGCGCCCTGCTCGATGAAGTCCATGGGCAGCATCGCGCATTCCATCGGCGGTGATCTCCTGGTCCGTGCCGCCGACGTGGTGCTCAAGGAAAGAAAAACGTTGGTGCTGGTGGCGCGGGAAACACCGCTCCATTTGGGCCATCTGGAGGCGATGGCGACGCTCACGCGCATGGGCGCGGTGATCTTTCCGCCGGTGCCGGCGTTTTACCATCGCCCCAAAACGCTCGATGACGTCATCAATCAAACCGTGACGCGCATTCTCGATCAGTTCGACATCGACGTCAGCCTGTTCCATCGCTGGGACGATGAGGGCATGAGCCGCCACCCCGACGCGAAAAAACCCACGCCCATCGCCGCGGCGAAGGAACGCCGCGCGGTGAAAAAGCCTCGGTAAGAATCTCACGCCAGTACGATGCAACGCCGCGGAGTCAGTAAAATACTCAGCAAAACCCAAAAACGGAAAAAAGAACATCTCGACATCTGTCTTGATTCCGAGGCAGTCACGGGACCGTTGGGGACGGGACTGGATCGCTACCGGTTTGTTCATAACGCGCTGCCGGAGCTCGATCTTGACGAAATCGACCTCGGCGTCACGTTTCTCGGCCGACGGCTCGAGGCGCCCATCTTGATTTCTTCAATGACCGGCGGCTTCGATCTGGCGCGCAAGATCAACCGCAATCTGGCCGCCGCCGCTGAGCGCTTGGGGCTAGCGATGGGCGTGGGCTCGCAGCGCGTGGCCCTCGAAGAGCCTTCCGTCGCCGCCTCATTTCAGGTGCGCGATGTCGCGCCGAATATTTTGCTCTTCGGCAATCTCGGCGCCGTGCAGCTAAACTACGGCTACACTATCGAACACTGCCGGCGCGCAGTGGAGATGATCGGCGCCGATGGATTGATCCTGCACCTCAATGTTTTGCAAGAAGCGGCTCAGCCGGAGGGCAACCGCAACTTCAAAGGCTTGACGGCGCAAATCGCGGCAGTCTGCCGGCAAGCGGAGTTCCCCGTGATCGTAAAAGAGATCGGCAGCGGCATTTCCGCCGATGCAGCCATTCGATTGCGCGACGCCGGCGTTCGGGCCATCGATGTCGCCGGGCGCGGCGGCACTTCATGGTATACGGTGGAAGCCCGGCGCGCGGCGAGCCCGGGGCAAGAAGCGAAGTCGACCTTTTCAGCCTGGGGTATTCCCACCGATGAAGCGCTCGTCCAGGTGCGCCGGGCTATCCCCGATTTACCGCTGGTTGCCTCAGGGGGCATCCGCAGCGGGTTGGATATGGCCAAGTGTATGGCCCTGGGCGCGGACCTCGCGGCCCTCGGCCAACCGCTTCTGGCATCGGCTTTGGAGTCCGCCGATAAGGTGGTAGAATTTCTCTCTGGGATAATCCATGAAATAAAAATTGCCATGTTATGCGCCGGCGCGCCTGATCTGGCCGCGCTGAAAAAGACTCCGCTGATGCGGGAATAGGCGTAATGGTTTCGAGCTACGAGTTTCGGGTTTCACCTCGAACCTGCAAACTCGCAACGCGAAACTAGCATGAAATAATGGCCGAAGAACTGAAGCGGCAGATTCTCCAATATATCGAAGCTCATAACACGATGACGCTGGCGACTTGCGCCGACAACCTGCCGTGGGCGGCGACCGTGTTTTACGCCAGCGACGATCTCGGCCTCTATTTCTTTTCCGCGCCGGACTCGCGTCACTGTCAAAACCTCGCGGTCAACGCGAGGGTTGCGGTGACGATACAGGAAGACTATAAGGACTGGCGCCAGATCAAAGGGGTGCAGCTGGAGGGAAAAGTGACGCTGGTGGATTCGGTGCTCGAAAAGGCCAAGGCATTGGCGGTTTACGCGCGCAAGTACCCCGCCGTCATCAAGCTATTCACCGACCCGTCAAGCGGCGTGTTCCACAAAGCGTTTCTCAAGGTGAAATTTTATCGGGTGACTCCGGAAAGAGTCTATTTTATCGATAATGCGCAAGGCTTTGGCAAACGGCAAGAGCTGGTTCTATAAAAGTAAGGCGAATTGGCCGATTATAACGTCTAATGGGTCTAGATAGGATGCATTCATGTCGCAGATTCTAGGCAACGAACTCACCGACGCCTTGTTGAAACGCTTGAGCGGCGCTGCCGTTGCTGCCCACGAAGGGAAAATCATTCCAATATTTACCTTGGATGAGGCTGGTTGGCCGCACCCGGCGTTGTTGTCCTACTATGAAGTCGTGGCGAAAAACGCCTCGACCCTCGAGATGGCGATCTGGAAAGATAGCTCCACCGCGAACAACCTGCGGCGCATGGGCAAGATCAGCCTGATGATCGCCGACAATGGCGTCAATTTTTATATTAAAGGCGCCGTCAAGGAGTTGGAGAAGGAGATGACCGGCGCGCCGCCGGTTTCGCGCTTTCAAATCGCGGTCGAACAGCTCCTGGAAGACCAGGAGCCCAACGCGCAGATCACCAGCGGCATGACCTACACACGGGCGACGGAACGCGATCCCAACGATTTTTCGGCAAAAGTCCTGCGCATCCTGCGCGAGCTATCATAATGCGGAAACGGATTTTTATAACCCTGGTATTGCTGCTTGCTATCGTCGGCTCGGGCTACAGCTATTGGCGCTGGAATAATGGGCCCAAGGAGCCGCCCTACGTGACCACGCCGGCCCAACGGGGCAATATCACTCAGGTCGTGTCGTCCACGGGCACATTGCAAGCGGTAGTCACGGTTCAAGTCGGCAGCCAGGTTTCGGGCACCATCGAAAAGCTCTTTGTCAACTTCAATTCCAAGGTAAAGTCCGGGCAAGTCGTCGCCGAGCTGAACCATGACAAATTCAAGGCTGCGGTGGATCAAGCGAAAGCCAATCACATCGCGGCACAGTCGACGTTGGCGAAATCCAAGGTCAGCGTGGAGGACGCGCGGCGCACCCTCGACCGTGCCCGCGAGCTGAAGAAACGCGACTTGATGGCTCAGAGCGAGCTGGATTCAGCGCAAACCGCCTACGATGCCGCGCTGGCGCAATTGGACGTCAACAAGGCCCAAGTCGCTCAGGCCCAGGCGTCGCTCAATCAAGTGAGCGTCGATCTCAACAATACGATTATTCGTTCGCCGGTTGACGGCATCGTCATCTCGCGCAACGTAGACGTCGGCCAGACCGTTGCGGCTTCGCTGTCTGCCCCGACTTTGTTCACCATTGCCAACGATCTGGCAAAGATGGAAGTCCACACCTTCGTAGATGAGGCGGATGTGGGAAATGTTTGGGAAGGGCAAGATGTAAGCTTTACCGTCGATGCTTTCCCGGCGCGGCGTTTCAGGGGCAAGGTCTACCAGGTGCGCAACGCGCCGATCAACGTGCAAGGGGTCATCACCTACAACGCGGTGGCGCGCATCGATAATAAGGACTTGAACTTAAAACCCGGCATGACCGCCAACGTGCGATTTCTCGTCAGCCAAAAAGAGAACGTCGTAGTAATTCCCAATATGGCCATGCGCTTCAGGCCGCCCGACCAGAAAGACGAGGCCCAAGAACTCCTGCGCCAGGAAAGAAGCCGCACGGCGAAGCCGGTCGGAACGCGCCGAACGAGCCGCGCCGCCGGCGCCGGCGGTGGTGGGGGCGGCTTGCAGGGAAATCGGCGCGTGACAATTTACGTTCTCAAGGACGATAAAGCTCAGCCTGTGGAGGTTCAGCTCGGCATCACCGACGGGACAAGGTCGGAAGTGCTCGGCGATGAGCTCAGTGAGAACGATCCGGTCGTGATCGGCATGTCGAGCGCCGCAGCCTCCTCCGCGCAATCCGGCGTCGCCAACCCGTTCCAGCCGCAGCAACCCGGCGGCCGGGGCGTGGGCCGCTTCCGATGAGCGAGCTCATCCGCGTTGAGGATCTCCACAAGACCTACCGCATGGGCGATGTCGAAGTGCCGGCCCTGCGGGGCGTCAATCTGACGATCGCTCACGGTGAATTCATCGCCGTCATGGGTTCTTCCGGCTCCGGCAAATCGACATTCATGAATATCTTGGGTTGCTTGGATCGCCCGACCACCGGCCGGTATTTTCTTGAGACCCAAGAAGTGGGCTCACTGTCGCGCGACCAATGGGCGAATATTCGCAACAAACGCATCGGGTTCGTTTTTCAAGGCTTCAACCTGCTCTCGCGTACCAGCGCGCTGGAAAATGTCGAGCTGCCCATGATGTACAACGGCTTCGCCGGCAAAGAGCGTCACAATCGCGCCGTGGAAGTCTTGTCTCTCGTCGGACTCGAGCAGCGTCTCGATCACAAACCCAATCAGCTCTCCGGCGGACAGCAGCAAAGAGTAGCGATCGCTCGCGCTTTGGTCAACAAGCCGTCGTTGGTTCTCGCGGACGAGCCGACTGGCAATCTCGATTCCGCCACGAGCCACGACCTCATGACGCTATTCCAGCAACTCAACGCGGAGCAAAAAATCACCATCGTCCTGGTCACCCACGAGCGTGACATCGCGGTTTACGCGCAGCGCCGCGTGGTTTTTAAGGACGGCGAAATTGTTTCGGACGATAAGACCGGCCAGGAGCGGGAAAGTTTCAAACGTTAAACAATGGAAGGATTCGGGATTTTTGACATCGGCGTGAGATTGCGCAATGAGATCAAGCCGAGGGTCTCGGTCGCGCGAGTAATCCAAAATCGGCAATCCAAAATCCAATATTGATCTATGTGGTTAATGACGTTAAGAATTGCGCTTAAGGCGTTGGCGCGAAACAAACTGCGCGCCTTTCTGACGATGCTCGGTATCATCATCGGCGTCGGCGCGGTGATCGCCATGGTGGCGATCGGCGAAGGGGCCAAGGCGTTGGTGCGGGCGCAGATCGCGAGCCTCGGCACCAACGTGATCGTGATCGTTC
>DASWHT010000060.1:0-4586 GCA_036398075.1 Binatia bacterium
GGCGAGAAGCGGAAAAAGAGAACGAGCGGCATCGTTTTGCTTAAAGACCTGGCGCCGCGAAAAGACGTGAAGGGCGGTGCGGGTAAGATCGTCTTCGGCACGGGCGCAGATCCTTTTTTTACGGAAGAAGGAGAGAAGAAGCCTAATAAAAAATGACTGAAAGCAACGAACCTGGCGCGCTAAAGCCGCAACATTTAACCGCAAAGAACTCAAAGGACGAAAAGAAGAGGGGACTCACCACGAAGGCACGAAGGTCACGAAGTTTAATAGAATAATATCCGAACCCTTCGCGTCCTTCGTGCGTTCGTGGTGAGACCGTCTTGTCTTCTCGATTCAACAGAATCGGCGCGCGAGAAAATTTGCGCGAGCCAAGGAAACTCTCCCATATAGCAACCGCGCAATCCCATCACTCCAGAACTCCAATTCCCTTTCGTTCGCCGGCTTGACAGACCGAGACGGGTCTCCTATAGCTGCGGTCAGTTCAAGGAGAAAGGATTTGAGCATGATCATCGATATTCACAACCACATCGTGGCCGGCGAGCAGCTCCAGACCTTTCAGGCGGGTTTGATCAACAGCGCCGGGTTTCATCGTCCACAGGGCACTGTGGTCACGGAGAAACATATTCAAGAGGCCAAGTGGCGCGGCCACAAGCATTCGGAAGTTCTCGACGAAGTCGGCACCGATTTCGCGTTTATCTCGCCGCGGCCTTACACCATGATGCACTCAGCCAAACCTGAGAAAATCGTGCACTGGTATTGCAAGGCGGTGAACGACGCGCTGGCGCTGCAAGTAAAAATGGAACCGAAGAAGTTTCGCGCCATCGGCGGCTTGCCGCAAAATGCCGGCGTGCCGGTGACGAACAGCTTCGACGAGATCGACCGCTGCATCAAGGATCTCGGCTTCGTCGGCATTATGATCAACCCCGATCCCGGTGAGGGCGACGGTCAGACGCCGGCCATGGGCAACGAGTATTGGTACCCGCTTTACGAAAAGATGGTGCAGATGGACATACCGGGATTGGTGCATGCGGCGAGCTGCAAGAATCCGCGGGAATCGTTCCACGGCCACTTTATCACCGAGGAAAGCATCGCGATCTTGTCGCTGGTGGATTCAGGCGTGTTTAAAGACTTTCCCAAGTTAAAGCTTATTATTTCCCACGGCGGGGGTTCCGTGCCCTATCAAGTCGGCCGGTGGCGCTCGCAACTAAGGGGTCCTAATGACACGGAGACCTTCGACGACCGGCTGAAACAGCTTTACTTCGACACGGCGCTCTACAACGTCGAGTCGTTAAAGCTCCTGTTCAGAATCGTCGGCCCTGAACGTTGCCTGTTCGGCACCGAGCGCCCTGGCGCCGGTTCGAAAACCGATCCGCGCACCGGCAAGTGGTACGACGACGTGCGCCCCAATATCGAAAGCATCCCGTGGCTCACGACCGAAGATAAGGCAAAGATATTCGAAAAGAACGCGCTGGAAGTGTTTTCACGGTTCAAACAATGACCGACGGACCAATTGGAGTGTTGGAATAGGGGAAATTTGGGGTAATGGAGTATTGGAGTAGTGGAGTGGTGGGGTTTTCGGACCAGAACCCATCACTCCAACACTCCATTACTCCAACACCCCATAGTTCTCCGGCACTCCAATACTCCAGCACTCCAATCTTAAGTGCCGTCCCCGCCTGGTTGCAAATCGCGCGCTTTCCATTCACTTTTGATGCTTCGGTCATGAAAAAATCTCCGGCGCTCGAGCTGCTTGACGTTTCTTACGCCGCCGATGGCCAGCGGATACTCCATTCCATCAACTGGACCGTACTGCCGGGTGAGCACTGGGCGATTCTGGGGCCCAACGGTTCGGGAAAGACAACGCTTGTCAAACTAGCGTGCGGTTACCTCTGGCCCAATGCGGGCGGTGCAATACGCCGGCGGGGCAAGGTGCTGGCGAACCTTCGCGAACTAAGAAAAAGCATCGGTTGGGTGACGTCGAGCCTCGTGCCGGAAATCCCGGCGAACGAGAAGGTTTTGCGCACAGTGGTATCCGGAAAGTTTGCCCAGATCGGCTTGATGGAAGCCTTCGGAGGCAGCGCGACGAAAGCCGATTATCGTCTCGCCGGCAATTTGCTTGATCAGATGGGCTGCGGCCATTTGCGTGAACGGGCGTTCGGAGTTCTCTCTCAAGGCGAACAGCAGAAGGTGTTGATCGCCCGCGCGCGCATGACCCGGCCCTATCTCATCGTGCTCGACGAGCCTTGCGCCGGCATGGATCCCGGCGCGCGGGAAAAATTTCTGGCGTCTTTGAAAACTCTGGGCCGCCAGAAAAGAATTCCTTCGCTCATCTACGTCACGCACCATATCGAGGAAATCCTGCCGTTGTTCAAAAAAACGCTGGTATTGCACCACGGCAGAATGCTCTACGCCGGGACCACGAGTGCCGTGCTCAAAGGCGATGTCCTGGAAAAGCTATACGGCGTCGCACTCAGCATCATCAGAAAGAAGGGCCGCTATTGGCCGATGGCGGAATAGTGCGAGTTCAAGGTTCAATGTTCAAGGTTCAATGTATTCAGTCCCCGAAAGCGGAACCGGCTACTTTTTTGCGTTGCAATTGCCGCCCGTCCCATCTTAACGCATTTCAACGTTGAACTTTGAACGTTGAACCTTGAACCGAATAGTGAGTTCGCGCCCGTCGAATGGTTTCAACGACTTCAATATCGGAACGAACTTCATTGCCCCGCCGCACGCGCTGGTGGGCTCTTTCCGTCGCGTCCATGGCGACCCTGGTAGTGACCGCTGACTCCGGCCAGCTTAGTATCGCGCTGCCGGTGATAATCAGGGAATTCAACGCCGACATCACTCTGGCGGGTTGGATCGCGCTGGTCTATGCGCTGGTCACGGCGTCGCTCTACATGCCTTGTGGCAGGCTTTCGGATTTGGTGGGCGTCGGTAGGTTATTCAAGGTCGGCTTTCTCATCTACTCGGCAAGCTCGCTGGCCGCCGGCTTGTCACAGGGCGCGGAGCAGCTGGTTTTCTTTCGCGCTCTCCAGGGCGTGGGCAGTGCGCTGATCATGGCCAATAATTTCGCCTTGGTCACGGCGCTATTCCCACCGGAAGAACGGGGCCTGGCCATGGGCATCGCCGGTGGTAGCGTGTCGGCCCTTGGCTATTCGCTGGGACCGGTGATCGGCGGTCTGGTGACTCATGCGCTGGGCTGGCGTGCCAATTTTTATCTTTCCGCCGCGCTGGCAGTTATAGGTTTCGCCGCCGCCCGTTCTCTGTTGCCGGCGCAGACACTCAAGGGATCAACAATTCGTCGAGCGCCCTTCGATTTCACCGGCGCCGCCGCTTTTTCACTGAGTATTTCGTTGCTCCTGGTCGCTCTAACCACGGCGCAGAAGGGATCATGGCACGATCCGCTCATCATTATAGAGTTCGCCGGCGGCATCGTAGCGTTGGCGTTTTTTATCCTATGGGAAAAACGTTGCCGCGACCCGCTGCTCGATCTGGTTTTGTTCCGCATCCCGGCCTTCACGCTGGGCAACGCCGCGCGGTGGATCAGTTTCGTGACCATGAGCGTCCACAATCTACTGATGCCCTTCTTCGTCCAGTCGGTCATGGGCTTGGATCCGCTGCGGGCCGGTTTACTGGTGGCGCCCACGCCCCTTGCGATGGCGCTTATGGCGCCGGTCGCCGGTTGGCTGTCGGAAAGATACGTGCCCGAACGGCTCGGCGCCCTGGGGTTGGCGACGACGGCCATCGCCTCAACGGGACTGAGTTTCCTTCAACCCGAGGCCACGGCGTTGGCAGTGATTTTCTGGCTCGCTTTATTAGGTCTCGGCATGGGGATCTTTCAAACGCCAAATAATAATTTGCTCATGAGTTCCGTCCCTCGTGAGCGGCTCGGTATCAGCTCATCGTTTCTATCCATCGTCCGCAGCGTCGGCTATTCAACCGGCGCGGCATTAGGCGCGACGATTGTCAGCGCGCAACTCGTCAGGGTGACCGGACAGACATCGTTGCAAAATTTGCATGGCCCGGCGGGTCTGAGCAACGCCGGCCCGATACTGGAAGCTTTTTTACTGGGCTTTCGCTACGCCTGTTTAACGGCCGGGGTAATTTGTTTCATTGGCGCCGCGCTGAGCGCCATACGCGTCTCGCGCCTGCGCTAACGCTCAGGCAGTTCAAGGTTCAAGGTTTAGGACTCGGACTTCAGATACGCCCACGAGCACATTCCGAGCTAACGATTGCCGAGCCGCCGCGTTGCTACAATTAACGCGCAGGCTGATCCAAAAGGCTCAGATGCGAGACGCGCAGATTCATTGTACGTGTTCGAAAAACCAGCACGAACACGCGAAACGAGCACGGTTTCTGTGAGGCATCAAGCGCAACGGAGCAAGTGTGCCTTTTCATCAGCCTGCAAGGCTTAGCCTTAAAGACTAGGAGGGTAAAGCTCGAACATCATGTCCGAAACGTTGAACATTGGGTTCAGACAAGTTTATTTGGTTGAAAAGTTTATCGTTGCCTATGGTAACCGGTTCCAGTTGTTGTTCGTTTTTACCTCGTAACTGGAGGCCTCCGTATGCATCTAAACCGCGAGC
>DASWHT010000061.1:0-3241 GCA_036398075.1 Binatia bacterium
TCTCGATAAGCGCGCCGAGCACCAGCCCGAGGAGCAGCGGGGGGCGTGGCCACTCCGTATATTCCATCAATAACCCAATGAAGCCAAAGATCAGAACGAGCCCCATGTCGAAAGTCGACTTGGCTTCGGCGTAGGCGCCCAAAAAAATTAGCAAAATCAGTCCTGGTACCAAAAGGGATCCTCGGATGTAGGTAATTTTCGCGAGCTGCTCAAGAAAGAGGAAGCAAACGGCTACCGTTATAATATTCGAAATCACGATGAACCAGACGAACGCAAAGATAAGGTCCAGGTGTTTGCTGAGCATGGACGGCCCCGGAACTATGCCCTTGATCAAAAAGGCTCCCAACAGTAAAGCCATCACGACATTACCCGGAATGCCAAATGCGACGGTCGGAACCAATGATCCGCCCAAACCTGAATTGTTTGCCGCTCCCGGTCCGAGCACGCCGCGAACGTCGCCGGCGCCAAATCGACGCTTGTCGGAGGAACTCTGTACAGCATGAGCGTATGCCATCCACTGAGAGACGGCGGCGCCCAGGCCTGGAATGATGCCGATAAAAGTGCCGATCAGACTGCACCGGAGCGTAATACCCCAGTGGGCAAAAGTATCTTTGACGCCTTGCCATACCCCGCCCAATTTGCCGACACGCTTATCGGCAATGCTGGTGCCTTTGACCCAAAGATCGACGATTTCGGGGATGGCAAATAGGCCGACCGTTACCGGCACAAGACCGATGCCGTCCCAGAGTTGCGCCATGCCGAAAGTGTAACGTGGGATGCCTGATTGGGGATCGAGGCCGATCATCGCAAGTACCAGACCGACTCCGGCCGCGACGATCCCTTTTAGCATGCTTTCGCCACTAAGCGAGGCAACGAAAGTTATACCTAGCAAGCTGAGAGCGAAAAATTCCGGAGACTTGAAGGTGAGCACCAGCGGCGCGACGATTGGGATGATCGCCGCTAATACAAATGCGCCGATAATCGCCCCAACCAGGGAACTCATCAGCGCCGCACCCAGCGCCCGTCCGGCCTCGCCTTGTTTGGCCATCGGATGGCCATCCAAGATTAGCGCTGCCGATATCGATTCGCCGGGAATGCCGAAGAGTATCGAAGTAATGTCACCGGTGGTAGAGGTCACCGCCAAGGTGCCCAACAGGAAAGCAAAGGCGTCCCGCGGAGTCATGTCGAAGACAAACGGGAGCATGAGGGCGAGGCTTGCGGCGCCACCGATACCGGGCAAAATGCCAACGATAAAGCCGATCAGGATGCCGAGCAGAAGCAAGGAAAAGGTGGAGAGAGTGAAAACTTGCAGAAACCCGGAAAAGAAAGCGTCAAGCATCCCTCCTCACTTTCCTATTTCTTACGGCTGGGTTAAGGACCGACCCTTTGCTTTAAGGCTTCCTTCAGCTCGCTGACCAGGGCGGGCTTGGTCGCGAGCAACTCCTTGGCGATCTGTGAGACATCCTCGCCATTGCGCGGCACAAGCGGGCGAAACTTTTCAAAGTCGGCGACGAACGCCGGGTCGGCGAGGGTTTTATCGAATGCCATGCGCAGCGCCGCCAGCCGATCTGCTGGCACGCCGGGCGCCACTGCGTAGGGGAAGGAAAATTTACCGGGACCATAGACGAGTTTGAGCAGGGTCCGCGCGGAATCATTCGGAGCGATCGCTTCCGCCGCTTCGGCGTTTTCGAGCCAGGGGTGCTTGGGCACCTCGCTGCCGAAGATGGCCAGCACGTTGACGATTTTTGCCGGCTCGAAAAACATTTTGAGGTCGGAAGTAAACGACTCCCAACTGATGCACATGCCGTCGATCTCGCGGTTCAAAACCGCATTGGCAACCGGTCTCGCGCCGGCGTAGCCGTAAATGATTTTGAATTTTACGCCGAGCGCCGCGCGGATAACGGCGGCCGCATCGGTGATCCCGGATCCAGGCGCCTCTCCACCCATGTTTACCACCTTGGCATTGGCGCCCGTGAGCTGCTTGACGTGAGTCACGCCGGTTTCCCTGTGAACGGCACAGGCGCTTTGACTCGACGCCACGCTGCCGAGCCAATTATAAGCTCGGCTGTCGAACTCAATGCCTGGTTGGCCCAAGAGCTGCTGCAAGACCATCTGCGAATTGAAGGTCGCGACATAAGTGCCGTCTTTGCGCAAACCTTTGTAAACCAGATTGGCGGCCACGAGGCTGCCCGCTCCCGGACGATTCTCGACGATGAGAGTTGGATTGCCCGGGATATGCCGGCCGAAGTGCCGCGCCAAGATTCGCGCGCTTATGTCGTAGCCGCCACCGGGAGCAAAGCCAACCACGATGGTAACGGCCTTGCCGCGGTAAAAATTAGCCACCGCTTTCTCATCGAAGCTGTGGGATTGCGCGGCGTTGGAGTTACGCGGCCCCAATGAAAAAAAGCAAAGCATCAGAGTCGCGACCACCAGGCGGTCGCGCAGCGCCAACTTTTGTTGAATATTGGGCATGGTTAACCTCTTTTCAATCAGTCACTCACATGGCGTGCTTATAACGGACGCTATCGAAGGCTGTCAACTCTTAAAGGCTTGATTCAGCTTGCGCAGACTTGACGCTTTCCACTCCGCCGTTGTAGTTGTGGCAAAGAAGAGGATTTAACCGCGAGAACGCAAAGGGCGCAGAGTAGGGGCGCGATTCATCGCGCCCTCGGACAGAATAAACCAGTTACGAAAATCGTTTAACCGTAAAGAATGCATAGAAGAGAGGATTCACCACGAAGGCACGAAGGACACGAAGGGTTCGGATATTATTTTCTTAAACTTCGTGACCTTTGTGGTGAGTCCCATTTTCTTTGCGAACTTTGCGTTCTTTGCGGTTAAATATCTTGTTCTAAGGAGGCTGATCATGCGGGTACTCAAAATTAACCAGTTATCGGAAACACCGATGGACACCGCCACGCCGATTGCCGGCTGGAAGGGCGGGCCGGTAAGCCGAACGCGGCAAGCGGTCATCGGCGAAGGGCAATCGGACAACTTTCGTTGTAACGTCGTGAACTTCCGCGTCGGCGCGACCACTGGATGGCATGTCCACGACTGCGATCAAATTTTGGTTGTCACCGCCGGCAAGGGTATGGTCGCGACTGAGACCGATGAGCGCGAGATCACCGTCGGCGATATCGTTCACATCAAGGCCGGCGAGCGCCACTGGCATGGCGCCAAGGCGGATTCGCCGATGTCGCATATCACGGTGACGGTTCCCGGGAGTCAAATGAAGCATTAG
>DASWHT010000062.1:0-3689 GCA_036398075.1 Binatia bacterium
TGCCCATCGCTCCGGTTCCAACAAAACCGATATTCTCCATGCCATTCTCCTCTCTATGTTTCTTGTACTATACTCGGTCACTCCAGTCGACAAGACAGTTTTTCACGACGAAGGCACCGCTCCCGCTTTCGTATCTTCCAAACGTTCCAATCCTTCAAATGTTCAACGCAACCCAAACGGCTCGGACGGCTTGAACGTTTTGAACGGCTTGAACTACTTGAACCGGCTGCACCCAGCATTCAATGTGCTCTTTGCGGTTAAATCTCTTCTTCCGTTCAAAATTTGTCTTTCTTGAACGATTTGAGGGAAGAAGGGCGGGCGCGCAGGGCATCGTCTTTGGTGACCCGGTCGAAGACATGGACACCGCGGTTATGGAGCAAGGTCGGCTGTGAGATGGCGCGCTTGGCGGGGGCGGAGCAAATGTCGCAGCGCTTGAGCGGCCGGTCGCTGACCTTTTGGATGGACTCGAAACGGTGTCCCTTGGCGCAATTGTATTCGTACAGCGGCATAGAGTGGATTTGTAGCTATCACATCGATTGGACGCCATCAATCAGGCAAACTTGTCTCAAGAAAATTTTCCTGCTATAAGAATTTATGTTTGCACTGCAACCAGCGCAATCCTCTCGAAACCCAGGCCCCGGTCTGGGTTTTTTTTTAGCAGGAAGCCTGATACCAGAGTTTTTCGGCACTCGGTCAACTGGGCACGGAGGTGAAACGTGTTAGAGCAAGAAGTCTTACCGCTAGGTTTGACTTTTGACGATGTCCTGTTGATTCCCGCCGCGTCATCGGTGCTGCCGCGGGATATCGACGTATCAACGCGGCTCACCGAACGGATCGCACTCAACATCCCGCTGGTCAGCGCCGCTATGGATACTGTGACGGAGTCAAGGACTGCCATCGGCATGGCCCAGGAGGGCGGTCTCGGTATCGTTCACCGCAACCTGTCGGTCCGGGCGCAGGCGGGAGAAGTTGAAAAGGTCAAAAAGTTCGAGAGCGGCATGATTACCGATCCGATCACGGTGGCGCCGGAGCAAAAAATTTCCGAAGCTCAAGAAATCATGAACCGGTTCGGCATCTCCGGCCTGCCGGTCACCAAGAACGGCCGGCTCGTGGGCATTCTCACCAATCGCGATCTGCGTTTTGAGAGGCGGCTCGATCGCTTGGTCTCGGAGGTCATGACCAAAGATAAACTGATCACCGTCAAGCCCGGGGTGGGCCTTGATGAAGCGAAAGAGTTACTGCATCAACATCGCATCGAAAAACTTCTCGTCGTGGACGACAATTTTGAGCTGAGAGGCCTGATTACGGTCAAGGATATCGAAAAGAAGATCCAATATCCCAACGCCTGCAAGGACGGGCGGGGCCGGTTGCGGGTCGGCGCGGCGGTGGGAGTTGGGGCGGATTGGGAAGAGCGGGTAGAAGCGTTGGTGCGGGCGGGGGTGGACCTGATCGCGGTGGATACCGCCCATGGCCACTCAAAAAATGTCCTCGACGTGGTTGGGCAGATTCGCCGGCGTTATCCTGATCTTGATTTGGCCGGCGGCAACGTCGCCACCGCCGAAGGCACCAGCGCGTTGATCGATGCCGGTGTCAATGTAGTCAAAGTCGGCGTCGGCCCCGGTTCGATCTGCACCACCCGGATCGTCTCCGGCGTAGGCGTGCCGCAGATTACGGCCATCGGCAGTTGCGCCAAAGCGGCGGCGCGGCAAAACGTGCCGATCATCGCCGACGGCGGTATCAAATTCTCCGGCGATATAACCAAGGCGATAGCCGCCGGGGCGCATTCAGTCATGATCGGCAGTCTGTTTGCCGGCACTGAAGAAAGTCCTGGCGAGACGATTCTTTACCAGGGCAGAACCTACAAGGCTTACCGCGGTATGGGTTCCATCGGGGCGATGGGACAGGGAAGCCGAGACCGCTACGGTCAGGCTGATGTCGCGGAGACCAATAAATTGGTGCCGGAAGGAATCGAGGGCCGAGTGCCCTATAAGGGATCGCTGTCTTTCAATATTCAACAGCTCGTCGGCGGCGTGCGCGCGGGTATGGGATATCTCGGATGCCGCGATGTGCCGGCGCTGCAAACCAAGGCGCGCTTCATGCAGATTACCGCGGCGGGCCTGCGCGAGGGCCATGTCCACGATGTCTTCATCACCAAAGAAGCGCCTAACTACCGAATCGAATGATTCTTGTTCTTGACTTCGGTTCGCAGTACACCCAACTCATCGCGCGCCGCATTCGGGAGTCCAAGGTTTACTGCGAAATCCACCCGTTCAACATCACGCCGGAAAAAATCAAGGACCTCCAACCTGAAGGCATTATTCTTTCCGGTGGTCCGGCGAGCATCTACCAGGAAAACGCTCCCAAAGTCAGCCCGGCGATTTTTCAGCTGCCCGTACCCTTCCTGGGAATCTGTTATGGGATGGGCATGATCAACCTCGCGTTCGGCGGTGAAGCCGCGCGCGCCGACCATCGCGAATATGGCCCCGCCGATTTAACCATCGATAGTGACGCCGATCTCTTCCACGGCTTCACTAAGCAGCCGCCGGCCCGTGTCTGGATGAGCCACGGCGACAAAATGGTCTCATACCCCAAGGGCTGGACCATTCTCGCCCATAGCGGCAACTCGCCCATAGCGGCATTCGCCGATCCCACGCGGCGCTTCTTCGGCGTGCAGTTTCATCCCGAGGTGGCGCACACGCCGCGCGGCAGAGAAATTCTCGATAATTTCGTATTTCGCGTCTGCGGCTGCCAGCCGAGCTGGACGATGGAGAGCTACATTGAGTCCGCGGTCAAGAAGATTCGTGACCAGGTCGGCGCTGGCCGCGTTCTTTGCGCGCTCAGCGGCGGCGTCGATTCCGCCGTCGCCGCCACTCTGGTCCAGCGAGCCATCCAAGACCGGCTGATCTGCGTGTTCGTTAATAACGGGCTACTGCGCAAGAATGAAGCGGAGCGTGTCTGCCAGCTTTTCGCCGACCGTTTCGGCAACAGTTTTCGTTATGTGGATGCCAGCGAGCTGTTTCTCTCCGAGCTCAAGGGCGTCGAGGACCCTGAGATAAAGCGCAAGCGCATCGGTTACCAATTTATTGAAGTCTTTGAGGAAGAGGCGGCGAAGCTCGGTGAGATCGAACATCTCGCCCAAGGGACGCTTTATCCGGACGTGATCGAGTCGGTTTCGGTGCTCGGGCCTTCAGCTACCATCAAGTCGCATCACAATGTCGGCGGTCTGCCCACCAAGATGAAATTCAAGCTCGTCGAGCCGCTGCGCGAATTGTTCAAAGACGAAGTGAGAGTCCTCGGCAAAGAGCTGGGCCTGCCCAAAGAGATCATTCAACGCCAGCCCTTTCCAGGCCCCGGACTGGCGATTCGCGTGCTCGGCGAGGTCACGAAAGAGCGGTTAGATATTCTCCGCGACGCCGATGTGATCGTCCTCGACGAGATCAAGGCGGCGGGTCTGTATGAAAAAGTCTGGCAGTCGTTCGCCGTCCTGCTGCCGATCAAGACCGTCGGAGTCGTGGGCGACGAGCGCAGTTACGAAAACGCCGTTGCGCTTCGGGTGGTCGATAGCCAGGACGGCATGACCGCCGACTGGGTCGCTCTACCGGCGGAGTTGCTGAGGAAAATTTCTAACCGCATACTGAACGAAGTGCGCGGCGTCAACCGCGTGGTCTACGACGTATCTTCCAAGCCCC
>DASWHT010000063.1:0-3434 GCA_036398075.1 Binatia bacterium
TGGCCGTGAATGATCTCAACGAAGTCGTGCGGGAGGCGCTGTTTCTGTTCCAGGAGGGGCATCGCGCCATCCGTTTTGAATTTCAACCGGGCGTTATCCCGCCCTTGGAGTTGGACCGAAACCAGATCAAGCGGGCCTTGATCAATCTACTGGACAATGCCGTGACGGCGATGGATGGCAGGGGAGACGTGGAGATCACCACGAGCTATGAGCGCGCTTTAACCAAAGTTTGTCTCGAAGTGGCGGACAATGGCAGGGGCTTGCCGCCGGAGCTGCGGGCGCGCATCTTCGAGCCATACTTTTCAACCAAGCGGGAGGGCACGGGCCTAGGGCTTTCCATCGTTAGCGCCATCGTGGAAGATCATCACGGCTATATCCGCGTTCGGCCCAACGAGCCGAAGGGAACCAGGTTCATAATCGAGCTGCCGGTGCGCCAGCGACTAGCGGCTTTACCGGCAATCGGGTAGAGTATTGTCGGGCAAGGGGGAAAGAGTGATTGAAACTCTCGCGGAGCAGACGATCCTGGTTGTGGACGATGAAGATAGAGTCCGGGAATCGGTTCGGGAAGTCTTGAGCGACGAAGGTTACCGCGTCGTGGACACCGGCGATGTTACCCGGGTGCTCGATATCATCAAGGAGGAAAAACCCGGGCTCATTCTTCTCGATATCTGGATGCCCCAGGCGGATGGCATCGGTTTGCTAAAGGAAATCAAGAGCAAAGAGCCGGAATTGAACGTTGTCATGATCTCCGGCCACGGCAATATTCACACGGCGGTGACGGCGACAAAGTTCGGCGCCTTCGATTTTCTCGAAAAGCCGCTTTCGTTGGAAGGCTTGCTGTTAACCGTGCGACGCGCCTTGGGCGACGTTCCAAGCGGCACCGTCCACAGCGCGCCCGGAGGAAACAAAAAAAGAGCCGCCAAAAAACCTGCGTCAGCAGCGGCGCGGGCGGTAACCGCGGGCCGGCTCAAACAAAAAACGCTAGGGCATAGCGTCGTGACCTCCGGCCAAGGTCTTCACTCGGGAATCAAAACCGGCCTGGTACTTCACCCGCTGCCGCCGAACAGCGGCATCCTGTTCACCGGTATCTCGGCGGACGCCACGGTGCGGGCGCATCTCGACAATGTGGTCTCTACCGGCTACGCGACCTCGCTGCGCAACAAGGGTATCAGCGTGGCCACGATCGAACATCTTCTTGCCACCTTGCATAGCTACGGAATTACCAACCTGTTGGTGAAAGTCCAAAGCGAAATCCCGATCCTGGACGGTTCCGCCATCGAGTTTTGCCGCCTTATCGACGAGGCGGGCATTCAAGAGCAGGACGAAGAATGTAGCGAGATCGTCGTGGACCGGCGTTACCGCGCGGGCAATGAAGACGGCGAGTCGATTATCATCGAGCCCGCGGACGTTTTTTCAGTGCGCTACGAACTGCGTTACCCAAAGCCGGTGGGACGGCAGGAGTATTTTTATGCCCACCGCGGACCTGAGACTTTCAAAGAGGAGATCGCACCCGCCCGGACCTTTGGTTTTCTTAAAGACGTCGCCCAACTGGAAAAGATGGGGCTCGCCGCCGGCGGCCGGCTGAGCAATTTAATTCTCATCGATGACGAGAAGATCGTAAATACCGAGCTGCGTTTCACTGACGAGCTGGCGCGTCACAAGATACTCGACATTATCGGCGATTTTTATTTGTTGGGAAGGCCTATTCGCGGCGCGATCACCGCGCGCATGACCGGCCATTCGGACAACATCGCGCTCTTGCGTGAGCTGAAAAAGGGCATGGGTTTATAACAATGATCGAGTATCGCGAAGCCGAGGAAAAGCCGGCATTCATTGAGTAAAATTGTAGTCCAATGGATCGCTCTCAGTTCTCCAAACTCTTTACCGTCGAGGAAGCCAACGCCTTGCTGCCGGCGTTGCGCCCGTTGCTGGAAAATATTCTAGAAAACATCAGACGCCTCAAGAGCAAGAGCGAAATCGTGATCCGGAACCAGCAACTCGACCCTGAGGCGCCGAATTTGATGGATCGCCTGCGCGAGGATGCGGACATCGCGCGTCTACTACACCAGGTAAAGTTTGGGGTCGATGAAATTCACGGTTATGGCTGCATCTGCAAGGGAGTGGAACAAGGGCTCGTCGATTTTCCTTGCATGCTCGGGCCGGAGGTCGTGTACCTCTGCTGGCAATTGGGCGAACCGGCAGTGAGCCATTGGCACCGTATAGAGGACGGCTTCGCGGGGCGGCGCGCTTTGCTTGATGAGGAAGAGCCTGGCCCCGACAGCGATACCTTCTTGCACTGAACGAAGCGGCGCGTTTCGGGTTTCAAATATGAAATCGATGCCCGCTCACACCATAGCTGCGTTGTCACTCAGGATCAAAGAGGATGCGCAGCGTCTGGGTTTCGAGCTTGCAGGCATTTCCTCCGTCCGTCCGCCGGCCCATGAAAGCTCATTCGCCGATTGGTTGCGCCGGGGGTTTGCCGGAGAGATGGGTTATATGGCGCGCACCGCCGATTTGCGCCGCCGGCCTGAGGAGCTTGTTCCGTGGGCGGTGTCGGTGGTTTCCTTGGGTATGAATTATCATACGGCTTATGACCGTCCAGGGCAGGCGAAGGGAACCAAGGGTTGGATTTCGCGATATGCCTGGGGTGATGATTATCACGACCTGATGAAGCGCCGGCTCGATTCCCTGCTCGCGAAAATCATTGGCTTCTACGATGGACCAGTGGAGGGCCGGGCTTTTGTCGACTCGGGGCCGGTGTTGGAGCGGAACTTCGCCGGCGTGGCGGGGCTCGGCTGGATCGGCAAAAACACTAACCTGATTTCACCGAAAAAAGGCTCGTGGTTCTTTCTCGGCGAGCTGTTTCTGAGCATTCCCCTCGCTTATGACAAGCCCATGCGCGACCGCTGCGGCCGCTGCGATCTGTGCATAAAAGCATGCCCGACACAGGCATTCGTCGGGCCGTATATTTTAGACGCGCGCCGCTGTATTTCCTACTTGACCATCGAGATCAAGGGCTGGATGCCACGCCATCTCCGGCCGCTTATCGGCAATCACATCTTTGGCTGCGATATCTGCCAGGAGATCTGCCCATACAATGTCAAGGCGCGGCCCAGTACCGAGGCGGCCTTCGAGCCCAGGGACGGGCTCCATGCTCCCGAGCTGACCGAGCTCCTGTCGCTGAGCGAGGAGGAATTTCGCCGCCGCTTTCGCGGCAGTCCGGTGCGGCGCGCCAAGCGTCGTGGTTTTCTGCGCAACGTCGCGGTGGCGCTGGGTAACAGCGGTTCTCCACAGGCCGTGCCCGCGCTGGTGCTGGCGCTGCTTGACGATGAGCCGTTGGTGCGCGGCCATGCAGCTTGGGCGCTGGGACGGATTGGCGGCGGCCACGCGGCGCGGGCGTTGCGCGAGCGGTTGGACCTTGAAGGTGATCCGGA
>DASWHT010000064.1:0-5924 GCA_036398075.1 Binatia bacterium
AGTGACGGCGGGCTGGTGGAAATATCGATGTAAATAGAGTTGGCCCTGATCCCTTCGACGATGCCGCCGGCGCCGCAGGCAACCTGTTCCACGTCGCCCGGCATCGGCAGGGCGGTGATGATAACGTCGCTACGCTCCGCCAGCTCCGCCGCTGACTCGGCCACGGCTGCGCCGCGCTCGTGAAAAGGCCGCGTCGCCTCAGCGCGGAGATCGCAGACGACCATTGGATAGCCCGCCCGTTGAATATGACCGGCGACGGGACCGCCCATGTTGCCCAGACCGATGAAACCTACTGTTTCCATTGCGTCTCCTGTCTGAGTACCTTTCGATGTTTTCGTGGTTTGCACAAATTTTCTGCTGCTCGATGCCAAAAAGGGGAATTGACTCCCGCCAAGGCGCAAAGCACGCCAAGTTCGGAGGGAAGAGATAAATTATCTTGGGAAATTTTTCACCATTATTTTCCGACCTTTGCGGCCTTTGCGTCTTTGCGGGAGATAATCCGAGTTTTGGTTGCGGCTGTGCCGCGCTATGCCCTTTGCGGTTAAATTTTTTTCTTATCTAGAGTTCTTCATCGACGCCTTCGGCGAGAACCCCCTCGCCGACGGGCTCGGGAAGCGTGATCTCGTCCAACTCCTTGAGCGTCGGCAATTCGGAGAGGTCCTTCATATTGAAGAGTTGCAAAAACTCGGGGGTAGTACCAAAAAGAAACGGACGTCCGGGGACATCCTTGCGCCCGACGGCGCGAATCAAGCTTCGCTCCATAAGTGTATTGACCACGCCGTCGACATCCACGCCGCGAATTGCCTCGATTTCGGCTTTCGTCACCGGCTGGCGATAGGCGACAATGGCCAGCGTCTCCAGCGTCGCCCGTCCCATGCGCGCCGGGCGGCCGCCGAGGAACTTTTTCACCCAATCAGCGTTTTCCTTCGGAGTCCTGAGCTGATACCCCCCTGCCACCTCCACCAGGCGCACGCCGCGCCGGTTCGATTCCAAGTCGGTTCTGATCTGCTCCAGCGCCGCAGTGATCTCACTCTTATCGGCGCCCTCGATGACTTCCGCCAGGCGCTGCAGGGTCAGCGGCCCTTCCGCGACGAATAACAGGCTTTCCACGATGGACATTAAGGTTTCACCTTCCATCCTGATCTTCCTCAATTGCTTCTTTGGCGATCACTTCCGCCGCCTGCTCCACGCCCACCGCTGCCTCGATTATGATGGGCCCATCCAGTCGGTCCTGAAAAATACGAATCGCGCGTATTTTGACCAGTTCCAGCATCGCCAAAAAGGTTACGATGACTGCCATGCGCGTGCCGGCATCCGTGAATAGCGACTCGAACATGACCTGGCCGTCATCGCGCAAGCGTTCGAGCACCAGGGTCATTTTCTCGCGCACCGTGATCTTCTCGAGGGTAACTTCGTGAAATTCGTCCTTCGGCAGACGTTCCAACACGCGGCGCAGCGCGGTCAATAACTCGAAAACTGACAACTCACGGAAAGCCGTGGGCACCGGTTTTTCCGTGGGTGCCGTAGCGCGAACGAACACGTCCCGCGTCAAAACATCGCGCTGGCCCAACTCACCGGCGGCCTCCTTGAACCGCTGGTACTCAAGCAGGCGCTTCATCAGCTCCTCGCGCGCGTCCCCGCCCTCCTCGTCTTCGTCCGTCTCTGCGTCGCTTTCGGGCAGGAGCGTGCGCGATTTGATGTGAATCAGCGTCGCCGCCATGACGAGGAACTCACCGGCCATATCGAGATTGAGAGTTTGCATCAATTCAAGCGTCGCGAGGTACTGTTCCGTGATCGTGGCGATGGGAATGTCGGTGATGTTGACTTCGTTTTTCTTGATCAGATGAAGCAGCAGGTCGAGCGGGCCTTCGAAGATTTCCAGTTGAAAGTTGGTGCTCACAGTCCCACCGCCTCACGCACTTCGGTCATCGTTTCGGTAGCCTTTTGCCGCGCTACCTCATTTCCCGCCGCCAACACCTCGACGACTTCACGTGGCTTTTTCTCCAACGCGGCGCGCTTCTCGTAAATCGGCGCCAGCTCGGCTATGACATGCTTGATCATGACCTTTTTGCAGTCCAGGCATCCTATTCCAGCCGTGCGGCAGCCCCTGGAAACCTCTTCGATCTCTTCGGTTGTCGAATAAACTTTATGGAGCTGAAACGCCGGACACTTTTCCGGCTCGCCGGGATCGGTCCGCTTCACGCGCGCCGGATCGGTCATCATGCGGCTCAGCTTCTGGTCGATCTCTTTGGGCGTGTCGGAAAGAAAAACCGCGTTGCCGTAGCTTTTGCTCATCTTGCGGCCGTCGACGCCGGGGATTTTAGGTATTTCCGTCAATAGCGGCTGGGGCTCGGGGAAAATCTCTCCGTACAGGGAGTTGAAACGCCGGGCGATCTCGCGCGTGATCTCGATATGCGGCACCTGGTCCACCCCAACCGGCACCCGTTGCGCTTTATAGATAAGAATGTCGGCGGCCTGCAGCACCGGATATCCGAGCAAACCGTAATTGATTTTCGTCACCTCAGTGTCATCGTCGGACTGAATGAACCCCAACTCTCGCGCCTGTTCCTTGACCGTGGGATTTCGCAGTAGCCACGGCGTTGGCGTGAACATGGAAAAGAGCAGGTGTAGCTCCGCGTGCTCCTTGACGTCGGACTGGCGGAAAATCACCGCGCCCGCCGGATCCAGCCCCGCACTGAGCCAGTCGATGACCATTTCCCCGGTGCTCTCGCGAATGATACCGCCGGTGACGTTCCCGGTAGTGAGCGCATGCCAGTCAGCGACGAAAAAATAGCAACGGTAACCTTGCTGCAACCGCACCCAGTTTTTTAGCGCGCCGTGAAGGTGACCCAGGTGAAGGCGGCCTGTGGGTCTCATGCCGCTGACGACGATTTCCATGTTTTTCTACCCTATCACGAGTCCCTGAACTAATCGCAGGACAAAATAAACGAAAGGCTCCAAGAAAAAATCCAAAGTGTGGGTCATTAAGAGCGCCAAAAGGATGATGAAACCGAAGGGCTCAATGCGCGCCACGATGGATGACAAGGGCTGTGGCGCCATGCCCACAAGAACCCTGCCGCCGTCCAAGGGCGGCAACGGCAACAGGTTGAAAGCGGCAAGCATAACGTTCATTTTAACGCTGAAGTCCGCCATCATCGCCAACGGAGATTGGAGGATCTCCGGCAGCAAGTTTTCCAACCCGTAAACAGCTTTGAACATATAACCGCTCGCTACGGCAAGGATGATATTTGTGACCGGGCCGGCAGCGGCAACCCAGATCATGTCGCGTTTGGGGTTGCGCAAATTATGAAAATTCACCGGCACCGGCTTGGCGTAGCCGAATATAAACGGCGCACGCACGGCCACCAGAAACAGAGGGATCAAAATCGTACCATAAATATCCACATGAGATATCGGGTTGAGGGTGAGGCGCCCCAGGCGCGCGGCAGTCGGATCGCCCAGGCGATTGGCCACCCAGCCATGTGCAACTTCATGGAGCACGACGGCGAAAAGCACCGGCAAAGCGTAGATGGCGATCTGTCGAATGGTTTCTTCCAATACTTACTCGGCGGGGAAATCTACCAATATGAATACGGGAAGCCCTGGCAAAAGACAAGCTGCTCTTTTGCGGAGTTCAAGTCGTTCAAGAAGTTCAAATGGTTCAAAACGTTTTGAACTGGAGTCGCCAGCTGGGTTCTTTAACTTTATACTCCATCACTCCAATCTTCTTTTTCCGCCCCCGTCTTCGCGCGGGTGAAAGCGCCGGTGCGCTTCCTTGAGCCGGGCGCCGTTTACATGGGTGTAGATTTGCGTCGTCGAAATATCGGCGTGGCCGAGCATCGCTTGCAGGGCGCGCAGATCGGCGCCGCCTTCGAGCAGATGGGTGGCGAAGGAATGGCGCAGCGTGTGGGGTGTCACGCGCTTTTCAATGCCGGCAGCCAGGGCGTAACCGCGAATCAATTTCCAGAATCTCTGGCGCGTGAGCGGCTTGGCGGAACGAGTGATAAACAAAAACGAGCTGGCGCGCCCCCTTGACAACAAAGGGCGAACTTCGCGCAAATAACCGAGCAGCTTTTTCCGCGCCCATTGGCCGAAGGGCACGGCCCGCACCTTGGAACCTTTGCCTTTGACCGTCAAATAGTTGCCCTGAAAATCGATCTGCTGGGATTGCAATGAAACCAGTTCGGAAACCCTCAAGCCGGTGGCGTATAATAATTCTAGCATCGCCTGGTCACGCCGGCCCAGCGCTTCGCACGGATCCGGTTGGTTCAAAAGACTTTGCAGATCCTCGACGGACAAAGTGTGCGGCAATTTCCGCGCGCCGGCGGGGAGATACAAGCGCGGAATGGGATTTTCGCCCACCAGCGCTTCGGTTTCCAAAAAGCGATAGAAACGGCGTAGTGTCACGACGTGGCGGGCGATGCTTTTTGGGTTCAACTTCTTAGCCGTCAACCAGGACACATAGGCGCGCACGTGAATCGGTTTCACGTCGTTCCAGGTGGCCACCCGCTGCCCGATGAGAAAGCTCGATAACCGCGACAGATCGCGGCTGTAGGCCTCCACGGTGTTTCGCGCCAGTCCCTTTTCCACCGCGATCATCGCGAGAAAAGCGTCAATGTGCGGGCTGAGCGCGTCCTTCATGCTGCGGCGCCAGGCGCTGATAGAGCAAAGCTCTAATTTGTTCAAGGCGGTCCGGGTCCATGACTTTTGCGCCGCCTTGGTCGGCGACGTAAAAAATATCCGCCACCTGATCGACGTTGGTTGAAATCTTCGCGACGTGGATCGACAGGCCGAGCTGATGCAGCTCGTGGGCGATGTCAAACAGCACGCCGATTCGGTCATCGGTAAAGACTTCGACGATATTGAACTGTTCAGAGGCTTCGTTGTCGATCTGAATCACCGTCGACACCTTCGGCGCGCGCTTATGGAGCAACGCCCCCTTCTGCGACGCGGCCACCAGGCGGGCGACGTCCATGTCGCCGGCCAGGACGCTATTGAGGTTGGCGCGGAATCTGGCCCATTTAGTCTCGGCCATCACCACCTCGGCATGGCCGTCGTGGGACACCCGAAACACGTCGAGAATGCGACCGTCGCTGGAGGTGAAGATACGCGAGTTGAGAATATTGAGGTTGAGCGCGGTCAACACGCCGGTTATGGCCGCGAACAGTCCCGGCCGGTCCTGGGTGGCGACCACCAGCGAGCTGCAATGGCGCTCCGGGAAATGCTCGACGAAGCTCACCGCGCCCTTGCCGTTGTATTGCTCCATCAAGGTGAAGTGAGCCGGCATGTCCGCTTCCGAGACCGAAAGAAAGTAGCGCTCCGGCATGGTGTCGAGAAAATGATTGACCCGCTCTAGCGGCTGGTTTTTCGCAAGATCGCGGCGCACCCTCACCTGCACCCTTCGGACCGCCGCCTTGAGATCCGGCCGATGAAACTCACCCTTTTCGAACTCTTCAAGGATGCTCAACGATTTGACATAGAGCTCGCCGAGGAGCGAGGCTTTCCAGGCATTCCAGACCTCCGGCCCCACGCCCTTGACGTCGGCGAAGGTCAATAGATAGAGCATCTTTAAATTTTTTACGGTGCCCACGGTGCGCGCGAAATCAAAGATCGTCTTGGGGTCCTCCAGATCCCGGCGAAAGGCGGTGTGAGTCATCAGCAAATGGTAGCGCACCAAAAACTCCACCAGGGCGCCCTCATCCACATTAAGACCCATGCGCCGGGCGATCTGGCGCACCATGCGCGCGCCGATCTCCGAGTGGCCGCCGCCGAACCCCTTGCCGATGTCATGGAATAGGAGGCCAAGATACAGCAGTTCGATTTTGTCGGCTTCCCGGGCCAATTGGGTCAAGAGCGGCAGCGCATCGCTATATTCTCCCGACTTCAGGCGTTCGATTTCCTGAACCAAACGCAAGGAATGCTGA
>DASWHT010000065.1:0-5731 GCA_036398075.1 Binatia bacterium
TCGGCGCGGCCGGGCGATCTGGTATTGATCGCCGGCAAAGGACATGAGGACTACCAGATTCTCGGCAAGAAGAAAATTCATTTCGATGACCGGGAAGTGGCGCGGGAGGAACTGGGCCGGCTGTGAATATTGGGTTCAAGGTTCAAAGTTCAATGCGAATAATTCTATGTCCTGGACGAAAAAGGAAATCCTCGCGGCCACCGGCGGTAGGATCGCGCGGGAGGCAAAGCAAAACCTATTTGGCGAAGTCGTGACGGATTCGAGCAAGGTCAAAAAGGGATCGGTTTTCGTCGCTCTGAAAGGGGAGCGCCTGGATGGCCATCGCTTCGTTCCCGAAGCGCTCAAGCGCGGCGCCGCCTGTGTCATCGTCCATCGCAACGTGCCTGGTTCGACCAAGCTCACCACAGGTGATTCGACTAAGCTCACCACTCGTGGTGCGGACAGTAGGGCTACGGCACGCCGCGCCCCTGCCACCGGCGGGGTAACGTCATCCGGTTTTACCGTCGTGCGCGTCGAGGATACATTGAAGGCGCTGGGCGATTTGGCCCATTATCGCCGTCAAAAATTTGCGCCCAAGGTGATAGCCATAACCGGCTCCAATGGAAAAACGACGACCAAGGAAATGGCCGCGGCGATCTTTGATGAAGCTGTCTTGAACGGCCGAAGATTGCGCGGCAAAGTGCTTAAGACCGAAGGCAATTTCAACAATCTCGTCGGCTTGCCGTTGACTCTCCTCAGGCTGCGCCCGTCGCACAAAGTCGCCATCGTCGAAATCGGCACCAACCGTCCAGGAGAAGTTCAGCGCCTCGCCGAGATCGCCGCGCCGGACATCGGCATCATCACTGCCGTTTCGGCGGCCCATCTCGAAGGATTGAACAGTCTGGCGGGGGTGGCTCGGGAAAAAGGCGAGTTATTTCGCAATCTGCGTCGTGGCGGCGCCATCGCGGTGAATCTCGATGATCCGCGGGTGCGCCGGTTGGGCGCGAAATTCAATGGGCGAAAAATCTCCTATGGAAAACGCGGCTCGGTGCGGGCTGAAGGGGTGCGGCCCGTGGATGCGCAAGGGACGCGTTTTATGCTCTGCGCTGGGGCCCGGCGCTGCCCGGTAAGACTGCGCTATCTGGGGCGGCACAATGTCAGTAACGCCGTAGGGGCGGCGGCGCTGGCGCTTGGCCTAGGTGCGAGTCTCGCCGCCATTCGACGCGGCCTGGAAAAAGCCAAACCCTACGCCATGCGCATGGAAGCCGATTCATGGCGCGGCGCCGGTATCATCAACGATGCCTACAACGCCAACCCCGCATCGATGGAGGCGGCGCTGAAGACGCTGGCGGCCATGGGTGGAAAGGGCGAGAAGATCGCCGTCCTGGGCGACATGTTCGAACTGGGAAAAGCCAGTGGGCGGGAGCACCGAGAGCTCGGCAAACGGGTCGCGAAAGAGCGCGTCGACCGGCTCTATCTCCTCGGACCCCAGGCGGCTTTGGTCAAGGCTGGCGCGCGCAGCGGCGGTATGGGCGAAGAAAAAATTATCATCGGCAAAGACCATGGCGCCGTGGCGCGCCATCTGAGAGGTCATGTTAAAAAGGGCGACTGGCTGCTGATCAAAGGTTCGCGGGGCATGAAGATGGAAAGAGTCTTGGATGCGTTGCAAGGCTAAGACTGAGGAAAAGGCAGTGCTTTACTATATATTGTTTTCCCTGCACACGACCTACACCGGCTTCAACGTCTTTCGCTATATCACCTTTCGCGCCGCCATGGCGGCCTTGTTAGCGCTGCTCGTGTCATTTTTGACGGGACCGTGGTTGATCCGCGCGTTGACGCGCATGCAGATCGGCCAACAGATTCGTGACGACGGTCCGGCCTCTCATTCGGTCAAAGCCGGCACCCCGACCATGGGCGGCGCGCTAATTCTCCTGGCTTTGACGCTGGCGACATTGCTGCTCGCCGACCTTGCCAATCCCTATGTGTGGATCGCGTTGCTGGGCACGGTGGGCTTCGGCGCGGTGGGGTTTCTCGACGACTACTTGAAGCTTTCCAAGAAAAACAGCAAAGGCCTCAGCAAGCGCGCGAAACTCCTCGGTCAATGCAGCATCGCCTTGGCGGTGGCGGCGGCGCTTTATTTTTTCCCCAGGTTCAGCACCGCAATCGGTATTCCATTCGTAAAAAATATCCGTCCCGACCTCGGTATCTATTATATTCCGTTCGCCGCCCTGGTGATTGTCGGCGCGTCCAACGCGGTGAACCTTACAGACGGGCTCGATGGGCTGGCCATCGGCCCGGTGATGATTTCCGCCGGCACCTATGCGGTGATCGCGTATGTGACGGGGCATCGGAATTTGGCGGATTATCTCCAGATTCCTTATGTCGCGGGCGTCGGTGAACTCAGCGTCTTCTGCGCCGCCATGGTGGCCGCCGGTTTGGGCTTTCTCTGGTTCAACGCCTATCCGGCGCAAATGTTCATGGGCGACATGGGCTCGCTGTCACTGGGGGCGGCGCTGGGCATCGTCGCCGTGATGACCAAAAACGAAGTGCTCCTGATCATCGTTGGCGGCGTGTTTGTACTGGAGGCCTGTTCGGTGATTTTTCAGGTCATTTCCTACAAGTTCAGGCGTAAACGCATTTTTCTCATGGCGCCGATTCATCACCACTATGAGCTCAAGGGCTGGGCTGAGCCGCAGATCATCGTGCGCTTCTGGATCATCTCTTTTATTTGCGCGGTAATCGGTCTGAGCACGCTCAAGCTCAGGTGACGGCGGCGGCGATGTATGGATCTCAGAGGCAAAAAGGTTTTGGTCATCGGGCTGGCGCGTACGGGCAGAGAGTGCGCGCGGTTTCTCGTTGAACAAGGGGCCAGCGTGACCGTGAGCGATTTGCGGCCGGAAGCGGAACTCAAGGACGAAGTAAAAAGCCTCGCGGGGCTGCCCATCCGTTATTTTTTTGGCCCTGAAGAGCGCCGCTGGCTCGAAGCCATGGACTGCGTCATCCCGAGTCCGGGCGTAGCGGCGGAAAATCCGCTGCTCAGCGAAGCCGCGGCAAGTGGTGTTCCGGTGCTCAGTGAAATCGAGCTGGCCTATCGATTTTTCCGCGCGCCCCTGGTGGCGGTCACCGGCACCAACGGCAAAAGCACGACCACGACATTGATCGGTGAAATGGTTAGGGCCGGCGGCCAGAAAGTTTTCGTCGGCGGCAATCTCGGCACGCCGTTCATCGGGGCGGTTTCCGGCGAGTGGGATTGGGGTGTGCTCGAGATCAGCAGTTTCCAGCTGGAATGGGTCGAGCGCTTCCGGCCGCGCATCGCGGTTTTGCTAAACGTGACCGAAGACCATCTGGACCGCTACACGACCTTTGACGATTACCGCCGGGCCAAGGAAAGAATTTTCGAGGCGCAGTCTGAAGGCGAATTCGCCGTGCTCAATCGCGAGGATCCACGGGTCTGGGCACTTAAAGCCAACGTGAAAGCGCGGGTGGCATCGTTTGGATTCGCCGAAGTTTCTGAAGGCGCGTACGCCACCGCCGACATGATCGTCTGGCGCGATGGCGCTAACGAAGAAAGGTTCCCGCTCGCCGATGTGAAAATACAGGGCGTGCACAACGTGGAGAACATGATGGCGGCCGTGGCCGCGGCCAAGCTGGCGGGCGTTGCGCGCCAGCCGATCCAGCAAACCCTGGAAAACTTTCCCGGCCTCGAGCACCGCCTCGAATTCGTGCGCGCGAAGGATGGCGTGCGTTACTACAACGACTCCAAGGGAACCAACGTCGGCGCGGTGGTGAAGTCGCTGGCAGGTTTTTCCGCCCCGGTGATTCTGATCGCGGGGGGCGTCGATAAAGGCGGCGGCTATGGGCCCCTCGAGGAAGGGATCAAGCGCAAGGTGCGCCGTCTGGTGCTGTTCGGCGCCGCAAAAAATGTTATCGCCCGCGCCCTAGGCCATTTAACGGAGACGGTAATCGTTGAGAATCTGACAGCAGCCGTGGGCGACGCCGCGGCGGCGGCTCGCGCCGGCGACGTAGTGCTCCTGTCGCCGGCTTGTTCGAGTTTCGATCAGTTTCGCAATTACGCGGAGCGCGGCCGGTCGTTCAAGAACTTAGTGCAGGCCCTATGAAAGATGGATTCGCGGTGGACAAATGGCTGCTAATCGCCGTCATTGGATTGCTCGTGGTGGGCGTGACTATGGTGCTCAGCACCAGTTATCTTTACGCCGACGAGCGCTTCGCCGACGGCACTTACTTTTTCCGCAAGCAGTTGATCGCCCTGGGCGCCGGCGTCGTCGGATTGATCGCCTGTTCGCTTTTGTCGGCGCCGGCGTACCGGCGGCTGGCGTATCCGCTATTGGGATTGACCTTGCTGATCTTGATTCTGGTCCTGATTCCCGGCATCGGCGCGCTGCGCGGCGGCGCGCGGCGCTGGCTGACGTTCGCCGGCTTCGGGTTTCAACCGGCGGAGCTGGCCAAGCTCGCGCTGGTGATTTATCTCGCTCATTCCATGGCCAAAAAGGAAGACAGGATCAAAACTTTTGCCATCGGCGTCTTGCCGCATCTGATCGTCACCGCCGTTTGCCTGGGGCTTTTGCTCCTGGAGCCGGACTTCGGCACCGCGTTGATTCTCGCCATGCTGCTCTACTCGATGCTGTTCATCGGCGGCGTGCGCGTTTTCCATTTGCTCGCTACCGGCCTGTTGGCCTTGCCCGCGTTAGTCTACGTCATGCTCATCGCTCCATATCGCGTGCGCCGGCTGACGACATTTTTAGACCCCTGGAGCGATCCGCAGAACACCGGCTTCCAAGTCATTCAGTCGCTCATCGCCTTTGGTTCCGGACAGTTCTGGGGGCGCGGCCTGGGCGAGGGACGCCAGAAGCTATTTTATCTGCCCGAGGCGCACACCGATTTCGTTTTTTCTGTCATCGGCGAGGAGATCGGCCTTTTGGGCGCGCTGGCGGTGCTGGCGTTATTCGGGCTGATCGTCGCGCGAGGAATGAGGCTGACCGGCAAAATCGAAGAGCCGTTCGAGCAATATCTCGCGTTCGGTTTGACGGTGTTGTTGGGACTGCAGGCGTTGATTCACATGGGCGTGGTGACCGGAATAATGCCTGCCAAAGGGCTGGTGCTGCCGTTTATCAGTTACGGCGGATCCGCCCTGGTCATTAATTTGATGGAGGCGGGAATTTTATTGGGTCTCTCGCGCCGGAGACTCTAGCCATGCGCGTGATTTTGGCCGGCGGAGGAACCGGGGGCCATCTCTTCCCCGGGCTGGCCGTGGCGCGGGAATTTCAACGGCGGGATCGGCAGAATTCAATGTCGGATATTCTATTTATTGGCACGGCGCAGGGGATCGAAGCGCGGGCGGTGCCGCGGCAAGGCTTCAAACTGGAGACACTTTCCGTCAGAGGCCTGAAGGGCCGGGGCGCGCGCGGCGTGCTCGATGCTGTCACCGGCGTCCCCGCAAGTTTGTTGCGTTGTCTCAAAATCATCGGTGAGTTTTGTCCGGACATCGTCATCGGGTTGGGCGGTTATGCCTCCGGGCCGATGCTGCTTGCCGCCGCCGTGCGGCGAATTCCCCGTGCCATCATGGAGCAAAATTTGCGCCCCGGTTTTACCAATAAATTATTGGCGCGCTTCGTTGATCGCGTGTTTACCTCATACGCCGACAGCGGCAAATTTTTTCCCGGGGCCAAAGTGATGGCGACGGGAAATCCCGTGCGCTGGGGGAGCCTGCCCGCGGTGCCCAGGGGCGAAAAAT
>DASWHT010000066.1:0-1917 GCA_036398075.1 Binatia bacterium
GGCTTGGCGCGGGTCGATCTGATCACCGAAGCAGTTTCAGAAAATGCCAAGGTCAAGTTAGCGCTCTATCAAGCTCTCGGCGAGGCCGGATTCAACGGTGTGCTGGCTACGAACACGTCGTCGGTGACGCGCGCGACTGTGCTGAAAGATGGAACCGTCGACAGCCGGAAGTTCGCGCTCACGCACTTCTTCAATCCGGTTCTCTACACAAAAATGGTCGAAGTCGTGACCGGCGACATGGAGGCGTCACACAGCGAAACTCTACTTGCCTTCTTGAAAAATCTCGGCCGCGATCCGGTCGCCACCCAAGATATCTCCGGCTTCGTATCCAACGGCATCCTGATGGTTTACGCCGTGATGGCCGCGCGTCTGCTGGAGTGCGGCGCGCGCATCGAGCAGGTCGATCAAGCCGCCACGGAACTAAAGCTGCTGCCGCCGTTCATCAGCTTCGATAGCTGGAAACCTTCCATCGTCGAAGATGTCACGCGAATCATGTTCGAGCTTCGCGGCGATGAGTTCTTGCGCTCGTCGCGGTTGCTCAGCCGCCTGGCCAATGACAACCCGAGATTTTACGTCGATCGAAAGCCCAATCCGAGGATCTACGATCTAGCCGAAGCTAACGGAAAATCCCTCGACGACGCTAGCGTCAAACGCGCGCTCAGAACGTCGATGTTGGTAGCCGCGGCGCGGGTCGCCGAACTTGGCGAATCACCGGCGACGGTGGACTTCGTCGCCACCGCGGGTATCAAGATGCCCGAGCCGCCGTTGAAGGAGATCGACGTTGAGGGCGCCGCGACTTTGCTTCAAGATATTACGGATATGAACCGGCTCCTTGGCAATCGGTCATTGCCCGCGCCGGCATTGATTACCGCGATGGCGAGCAAAAAAGAAACCTTCTATAAAAACGACCAAGCCAATCCCTGGCTTCTTTTACAGGTGAGACGGCAGGCCCACGATGCGAGCCATTGACGTTCACGTACACCCGAGCACCCGCGGCCTCGACCACGGTGCCTGCGGCTACTTCCGCAGAAACTTGACCGACATACCGCAAACGGCAGAGGGATTCGCCGCGGTGTACGCCAGGAATGATGTGAAAGCTTTATTGATCGGCTGGCACCCTTCCACGGTCCCGGACGGCATGCGCAACAGCAACGACCATGTGATCGACCTTGCAACCATATATTCCAACGCGTTCCCGGGCATTTTGGCGTCCCTCGATACCAGCGCTCAGGATGCAAACGCCGTGGCGCGCTACGCCGAAGAGCTGGTGCGGCATCCTAAGGTCGTTGGTTTTAAATTTCATCCTCCGGATCAAGGATTTTATCCCAGCGATAAGAAGTTCTACGGCATCTGGGAAGTTCTCCAATCAGGCAACAAGCCGGTCATGTTCCACGTCGGCTTCACCGTACTCGGCGCCGACACCGACGGCGGCAGCGGCATCGCCCTCGATTACGGCCGGCCGATTCATCTCGATACATTGGCGCGAGATTTTCCCAGGATGAAGATCGTCGCCGCTCATCCCGGCTGGCCCTGGGAACAGGAGTTAATCGGCGTGGTGACGCACAAGAAAAACCTTTACGTCGATACCTCCGGCTATCTTGCCGAGCAACTACCGGAAATTTTTTCGAAAGCGATCGCCGGGCGGCTCCAGGACAAGGCGTTGTTCGGCACGGACTTTCCCTACGTCGATCTCGAGCGGGCGCTGAATAGCTTCGACAAGATGGCTTTCAAGGACAGCGTCAAAGACAAGATTCTCATTGCTAACGCAAAAACTCTATTCAACCTTTAGCCGGCTACGTGGCCGTTCAATGTTCAATGTTAGGGTTTCAGTTGTGCGGTTGAATATGAAAGCGAAACACATTGAACCTTGAACGTTGAACCTTGAACCGGAGCGAGCGAAGGGAGCGATTAATCGAA
>DASWHT010000067.1:0-5392 GCA_036398075.1 Binatia bacterium
CTCCGCGCCCCAAAGAGGGGCGACGAGCTTGGTCGAATTCGTCATCGCCCAGCCGATGAGGTCCCGCTCGAGCGCTTGCAAGGGATAATAGCCCGCAAAGCCGAAATGATTGGTGTTGCACACGCTGACCCAGCCGGAGCCATGCCGCTCGGCCTTGTCCATGGCTGTCTCGTTGGCTTTCGGACCCACGACTAACCCCAACCCGTTATCGCCATCGACCGTCGCCACGCTGGCTTTTTCGCGGACGATCCTGATATTCGGTTTGGGATTGATTCTGCCGAGCTCCAGCATCTCGAAGTAAGTATGTAGCCGCGCGACGCCGTGCGAGTCGATGCCGCGCAAATCACTCTTTATGAGCACGTCGGCGGCAAGCGCGGCGTCGGCTGCGCCGATGCCAAAACGGATGAATACCGCAATGGCGAACTCGCGGAGATACGCCGCGGGAAATTTATGGAATTCTAGATCGTCCATTTTGAAGGCGTCCTTTTTTGAATTATTCGTGCACCGACTGAGAACGGTTCAAGGTTCAATGTTTCAATGCATTTCGGATATTAGACCTTGAACTTTAAACCTTGAACATTGAACCTTAAACTTTAAACCTTGAACATTGAACGGTTTTCCGTCGGTGTGCGCCAAGGTAACTAAAGTGGCGTGGCGGAGTCAATCCGTTATTGGCCGTTCTTGGGGAGAAGGAATTGAAAAAGCAAGGTGCGTTGCAACCGAAAAAAGTTGTCGTCGGAAACCAAAAAGATCATTGTACCCTCGCCGGTCTCCATTACCGCGACGCCTTCGAAGTTGTCGGTATGCAACGGTGGTTCGAGCCGAAGTAGCTCTTCCCCCCTGAGCGTAGCGCCCGGCCGGATATGGTCCGCCTTGATCAGCGTTAGCCGGACGGAAAAACGTACGGGCAGGCTATGACGCCGTTCCACGACGATTACGTCGCCGTTTTTGAGCGCGGCCGAGTCCGATACACTGAAGCCACTTTCGGGGTGATAAGACAGCGCCGCGAAGCGAGCGTCGTCCACCAACCAGGCCTTCAAACTGCCATCGGGATTTTCAAACTCTTCGGCGATGGCGAAAATCCGTCCGTCGGGTAGGACGCTAACCGCCTCGAGACCGCCGTTTCGAGGAGCTTTGAATATCTCACTCGGCATCGAAACCGGCACCGCCGGACTTGAAAATGTCCCTGGTGGAGCGCGATAACGCCAGAGCCGGTGGACATGTTCAAACCCGACGATAAACGAGCCATCCGGCGCCTGAGCGAGTGCCTCGGCATCGGTCATTAACTTATTATTGACGGGCTTGTTTTCAGGTGTAAGTAGGCGCGCGATTTTCCAATCCGCCAGATTCAACAACCGGCCGTTCGGGTCGAGATGCATGCGCGCCGACAACCAGAAGCCGCGGTCAGAGACCGCGTAGAGCTTGCCGTCCGCGCCAATCGCGAGTCCGGACAAGCCGCCGAATCGCGAGTTCTTCGAACTTAGCTCGAATGCGCCAAGAAGTTTTAACCGGTCGAATTCAACCCGCTTGGGATTGCGCCTATCGATCTCGATTGGGAGTAACTCGACGCGGAGATCGTTCGCAGCCGACGGGGAGACAAAAAATTCGCCGCCCGCGGATAGTCCGGCAATAAAACAAGCGGCGAGCAAAAATGCAGTGAATCGGTTGGATTTCACGAGAATGTTTGACGTAGCATATCTTGACATCATTGCACCCAATGGGCGGCGACTCAATCAAAACGTGACGTTCCAGGTTCGCAGCCGGTGCGCCGGCAAGGCCGGAATTGTTCGACACCGCAGGTTGCGCTATCTTTTTTGCAGTTGAACGGCAAGGAATGCGAAACTCGGGGTTCTCTTTACCCTCGCCCTTTGGAAGAGGGAAGGGTGAGGGCCGTGATAGCGTGTAAAGATTCACCCCTCACCTCAGTCCTCTCCCAGAGGGAGAGGAGGTAAAACGGCGATTGGCGAGTAGGGGCAGCATAGCTGGACAGTCAGACTGAGGCTGATCACAAATCAAGCTTGTGGCTCTGCCGGAAGTACATGACTGAAACAAGGGGAGAGAAATGAAAATCGTTGAGATTGCAAGGTTAGTGAACGGGGAATTACAAGGTGAGGGAAGCGTGGACATCAGCGGTATAGCGGCGCTGGAAAGCGCCGGCCCCGGGGACCTTACATTCGTTGATGGCGCACGCGCGCTCGAGCAGGCGAAGCGCTCGGCGGCAGGTTGTTTTCTTGTTCCATTGAATAGTGCGCTGCCGGGGAAAACAACCATCGCCGTAAGCCATCCCAAGGTGGCGTTGATCAAAGCCGCGGCAGCGCTGCTACCGGCGCGCCGCCCGGAGCCGGGCATCCATCCAACCGCAGTGGTCGCTGCCAGCGCGCGGGTGGCGCAAGATGCCGGCATCGGGGCGCAGGCGGTGATCGAAGCCGGCGCGAACATCGGCGCGCGCACGCATATCGCCGCCGGGGCGTGCATCGGGCGCGGCGTGGAGATCGGCGCTGACTGCATGATTCATCCGCGCGTAACCATTTACCCGGACGTGCGTGTCGGCAATCGCGTGGTGATTCACTCAGGCACGGTGATTGGCTGCGACGGGTTCGGCTATGTTTTCGCCGAAGGTTGTCAACAAAAGTTTCCCCAGCTCGGCAGAACCATCATCGAGGACGACGTTGAAATCGGCGCCAATACGACCATCGACCGCGGTTCCTTGGGTGACACCGTCATCGGCCAGGGTAGCAAGATCGACAACCTGGTGCAGATCGCGCATAACGTGTGCGTTGGGCGCCACTGTGTGATCGCCGCGCAGGTCGGCATCGCCGGCAGCGTCCGCATCGGCGACTACGTGATGTTCGGCGGCCAGGCCGGTGTCGGCGACCGGGCGCGCATCGAAGATCAAGCTATGATCGGCGCCGGCGCCGGTGTCTTACCGGGTAAGTTGGTACGTCGCGGCGTCTTTGTATGGGGTACGCCCGCAAGGCCCTTGCCGGAATACAAGGAAACTTACGCGCAGATTATGAATCTGGCGAAGCTTGGCAAAAAAGTGGACGAGTTGTCGGAACGGGTAAAGGCAGGATCGGCGACGTAGAATACGGCCCGGGGTGACAGTGTAACGGTCAGCGCTCTCAACCCGCAAGACAAATGAATTCCGTGACATCGACTTTCTTCTGCATATCAGCGTCACTTGTTGTCGCGGCACTCCCGTTCAAGTCGTTCAAGCCCCCTCCTTCATCCTCCCCGCGACGCGGGGGAGGAAGAGGTGGGGGTCGAGCCTTTGCTTGACACGAAAGCGTGACCACCGTTATACGGAGGATGTTTTTGGCTTAATGTCTCATTCGAGGGTTGGTTAACGTCCGCTGCCGTCAGGCCAAGAAAATGTTCGTCATGCCCGCGAACGCGGGCATCCAGTGTGGCGGCCGAGGGGCACAGACACAAATACCTGGATTCCCGCTTTCGCGGGAACGACGGAAGGGGAAGTCTGCTTTGAGTAAAAATTGATCATTTTCACCGCAATGTCGAAGAACATGTGTGCTACTCCATGGACGCCATGCTGATAGCAGCGAGAGGACGCCTCAAAGTAAATGACCTCATCAAAGGAAGCTAATTATTCCATTGTCGGCACTTCGGTCCGGCGCGTCGATGGCGCCGATAAAGTTACCGGCAAAGCGAAGTATACGGGCGACCTCCTCGTTCCGGGGGTGATCGAAGGAAAATTTCTACGCAGCCCCTACGCCCATGCGCGAATTGTTTCCATCGATACCAGCGAGGCGGAAGCGATGGCGGGTGTCGTGGCGGTGCTGACGCGCAAAGATTTCACCGACATCAGCCCCTATATCGGCCGCGGGAAAAACAAGGACCACCCGATTATCGCGCTGGATCGCGCAATTTTCGCGGGGCAACCGGTGGCCGCGGTGGCCGCCATCGATCGCGCCACGGCCGAGGAGGCAATGGGCAAAATTCATGTCGAGTATGAAGAACTGACGGCTGTGATCGACGTTGACGAAGCGATGGCCGATGGCGCGCCATTGGTGCACGACTTCGCGCCGCGAAACATCTGTTTTCAAACCGAACTCGTCAAAGGAAACGTCGAGCAAGGCTTCGCCGAAGCTGACGAGATCTTCGAGGACACCTTCGAGTTCCCGATGATTTTTCACTATTCGATGGAGCCGCACACGGCGATTGCGCAATTGGACAGCGCCGGCATCCAGGTGTGGACTTCCACCGGGCATCCCTTCGGCGTGCGCCAGGAAGTGGCTGAAATCTTCAACTATCCGTTGGCAAAAGTTCGGGTGCACGTGAATTTTGTCGGCGGCGCCTACGGCGGCAAGTCGGGCGGAAAGATCGAGCCGCTGGTGGTGGCGCTGGCGCGCAAAGCGCAGAGGCCGGTAAGAGTGGTACAGAGTTTCTCCGAGGCGATGGCGACCTGCCGCCGGCACGCCATCAAATGCAAGGTAAAAACCGGCGTAAAAAAGGACGGCACGCTGGTGGCCAAACAAGCCGAGATCTACCTCAACACCGGCGCCCACACCGAAACCGGCCCGACGGTCACGGGGCGGACGTTGACGCGTATTCTCGGCCCCTATCGTTATCCCAATCTCAAGATCAACTCGTATTGCATTTTCACCAATACGGTTTCCGCTGCTTCTTTTCGATCAATCGGCGGACCCCAGACGGCCTGGGCCACGGAATCCCAATTGGATATCATCGCGCAAAAACTTGGCATCGATCCGGTCGAGCTACGCTTAAAGAATTTAGTGAAAAAAGGCGAGGAGATAAGACCCAAGTACAGGCCTCTCGATGCTGATCTGTTCAAAGGATTCAAGTTGGTCACCGACAAACTCGGATGGGATGGCCCGGTCTCGAAAGAGGGCCGTGGCCGGGGAGTTGGCTTTGGCACCACCGATCCGGGGGCGCCTCTGGCTTCGACTTCGACCGTTCACGTGCTCGCGGATGGCAGCGTGGTACTTTTGTGCGGCACCTCTGAGCTGGGCCAGGGCGCGAAAACCGTCATGAGCCAGATCGCCGCCGAAGAGTTGCGCGTGCCGCTTGAAAGGGTCACGATTCAGCCCATCGACACGGGTTATACGCCTTTCGACCGCTCTACGGGATCGAGCCGCTCCACCACGGTGATGGGAAAAGCGGTTGAGCTCGCTGGCGCCGATGGGCGCCAGCAAATCCTCGAACTGGCTACCGAGCACTTCGAATGCCCGGAGGACGCAGTCACTCTTCAAGATGGCATGGCGATGGCCGGCGGCAAGAAAATTTCTTACGGCGAATTGATCCATAAACATTTCGCCATGCAGGGCGGCGAACTGGTCGGAAGGGGCTACGCGCACAGCGGCATGGCGCCGACGCCTGCCAACCCGCTTTTTTGGGAAATCGGCATCGGCGCGGT
>DASWHT010000068.1:0-9054 GCA_036398075.1 Binatia bacterium
CTATCGCGAGCTGTGGCGCACGTAAGCTCGCGCTGGCAGGCTGCTGAAAAAGACTCATATGCCGATTGCCCTGACCCCTCGACAGGCTCGGGACTAAAGGCTGTCGAGGGGCCTTGCCCTGAGGCCCCTCGAAGGGTCGAAGGGTACGCTCAATCGCCTCATAAGGACTGGAGTACTGGAGTCTTGGAGTGGTGGAGTGATGGGTTCGAAACCCAATACTCCGTTACTCCAACACTCCGTTTCGCTTGCGCGCCTCGCCTCTGAGTCTTTTTGAGCAGCCTGGAAATGGAATTTTTCAGAAACGTATTACCTTTCACCGCTGATTTGCAAACCGAAGATCGAGGATTCCCATTTTCTCTCCTCTATCTTTAAACCGAGTCGGTGAATCCCTCCCGCTAGCCCGCTATAGCTTCTCCCAGGCAATCAAACACACTCCCAGGATCACCAGTAAAGTAGCGCCGATTTTGCGCGCCGTGAGTTTTTCCACGTCCTTGAGCATGAAATAGGAAAGCGGAAGGACGAACAGCGAAGAGCCGTTTACCAGCGGCGATATGATCGACACTCGCTCCATGGCGAGCGCGCTGTATGTTAGTACGTAGGAAAGAAAATTCATGAAGCCGGAGATCGCGAAGTAACCGAGGCCGCGCTTGGCGAACTCGGGGAGCGGTTTTTTCTCGCCAAAGCTGAGATACATTAAGGACATCGTCAGGAACGACGTCGCTGCCGCCAGGGCCGCACCCACCACCGGTGACGGAATCTGGACCACGGCGAAGCGCACGAGATTGTCCCGCGCGGCGAAAAGAAAGGCGGCGGTGGTGGGAAAAATAAGATCGCGGGTGCGCCAGGTCTTAGCGGCGCCTTTCCAGGATAGAGCGATGATGCCCCCGACGATCGATAACGCTCCAAGGATGTTGGTGGCCGTCGGCTGCTCGCCGAGAAACAATACCGCGATGAGAATGGCGAACAGCGGCCCGCTATTCGTCAGGCAGGAAGAGATCGGCGCTCCCAGCCGTTCCATGCTCTTGAAAATAAGATAGCGCGCCACGCCGGGAACGAAGATGCCTACGGCAACGAAGACCAGATTGACAGGCCGCCAAAGATCGATTTCGTCGACGAACAGAAAGACGTAAAGCCAGATAAACAATGTGTTGGCGCCTAGATTGGCGAGCAGACCGCGGAAGTAATCGATGGAGAGTACGCCGCGGTTGATGACAACCATTGAAAACGCAAACCAGAACGAGCCGAAGAGCGCGAGCAGGATGGCAAGCATGGCGATTAACGACGAACCTTAGCCTGCGCCGGTTTCGCAAGCAAATAGGGCCTGTTCAAGGTTCAACGTTCAAAGTTCAACGTCCCCTCCCCCCCTTGAACCTTAAACATTGAACTTTGAACCGAGCGCCACAGGCGCGTGACGTTGAACCTTGAACCGGATGACACGCGGTTTCCCCATCGGCTGCGCTATGTTATGAAATGGTCGTGGCAGGCGTCTAATCTAATACGTTTGAGAACCACGTTGAGTTGAGCTTGTTTCCCGGAAGCAGGAGGTCCCGATGACGCGCTATTTGACCTTGATGTCCGCGTTGGCTCTGATCCTATTGTTTTCGGGAGAGATTGCCGCGAGCGGCCGTCGTGGCGCGACTGGCCCGGGAAGGGTTGGCGGCCACTTTGTAGGCGGCGCGCCCCGGCATAACATCCAGCGCAATTGGAGACCTTCGTTGCCGGTCCGGCCGCAATACCCTTTTCACCCCGGTTACAATTTTTATCCCTATTCTTATTATCGCCATGACCCGCGTTCCGTCATTATCATCAGGCCATTCACATATCACCCCTATTTTGCACCGGTCACGGTAGTGACCAGCGAGCCGTTTTACTGCCATGTGCATCACGTCGGATTCGTCAGCCGGGTGGGTTTTCTCGATCACGTCAGCGGAACTCATAAGATTCCGCTGGAAACGGCCAACTCGATCTGCGCCGATGGCGATGAGAGTTGCGTCATCGAAGGTTACTGACCCATAACTGAGCTCGCTCACGCCGCCCGGCGCCAAAATCTCGGCCGCCGGCACAGGGGAGTGGTTCAGTGTCGCCAAAATTTGTAGGGGCAACCCTGTGTGGTTGCCCGTTCGGAGGGCAGGCACATAGATCTGCCCCTACATCGATGCGGCGTTGAAATCAAACTGAACCACAACCCGGAGCAGATTTTATTCGGTATTCGCTTCGTCACTGTGGTAATTTATGAGCTTACCGCGGTGCTCGGTTTGCCGATGGCCGAACAGAACTTTACCTCAGCCGAACTATACGACGCGTGGCCGGTACTCTCATTGACCGAACGCGTCGAAGGCTTTGAATTACTGCAAAGAGACGATGCCGATGATTTTTTCCGGCAACTAAGCGCGCGCGACCGGGCCGAGCTGATAGTGGCGCTGCCACCGGGGGAGCAGCGGTTGTGGTTGAGACTGCTTGCGCCCGATGATGCTGCGGATGTTATTCAAGAAGCCCCGGCCGCGCAGCGTGATCATCTCCTATCGCTGCTCGACGATTTCACGCAGCGGGAAGTTAAAGGCCTCCTCGACTACGCGGAGGACGAAGCCGGCGGGCTGATGAACACCCGCTACTCCCGATTGCGCGTGGATATGACCGTGGATGAGGCGATCAGTTACCTGAAACGAGACGCGCGAGCGCGCGAGAAGACGGTCTATTATGTCTATGTGGTCGACCAAGAGGAACGGCTCCTTGGCGTGGTCTCTTTTCGCGATCTGATTGTCGCGCCGGGTGACAAGCGGGTCGGCGACGTAATGCGCACCGAGGTGATTTCGGCGCGGGACGATCTCGATCAGGAGGCGCTCAGCAAGCTTTTCATGCGCCATCATCTGCTCATGATGCCGATTGTCGATTCGGCGGGCCGCATTAAAGGCGTGGTAAGCGTCAACGATATCGTCGATGTGGTGCAGGAGGAGGCTACCGAGGACATGCAAAAGCTCGGCGCCGTCGAGACCCTGGATGAGCCCTACTTGCAGATCTCTCTGGCGCGAATGATCAAGAAGCGGGCCGGATGGTTGGCCGCGCTTTTTCTCGGTGAAATGCTGACGGCGACGGCGATGGGCCGGTTCGAGGCGGAAATCACCAGGGCCGTAGTCCTGGCGTTGTTCGTTCCGCTCATTATCAGCAGCGGCGGCAATTCCGGCTCCCAAGCCACGACCTTGGTGATCCGGGCGATGGCGCTGGGAGAGGTAAGGCTGCGCGATTGGTGGCGGGTGATTCGGCGCGAAGTTGTGACGGGTTTGGGGCTGGGTCTTATACTGGCTGTTCTCGGACTGGTTCGTATCCTGCTCTGGCAGTGGTGGTTCGACGCCTACGGCGAACATTACTTCCTGGTGGCTTCGACGGTAGCGCTGAGCTTGATTGGAGTCGTATTGTGGGGCGCGGTGGCCGGTTCGATCCTGCCATTTGTTCTGCGCGGTTGCGGTTTTGACCCCGCGAGCGCCTCTGCGCCGTTCGTGGCGACTTTGGTCGATGTTACGGGCCTGGTCATCTACTTCACGATTGCCGCCGTGGTTTTGCGCGGCACGCTGTTATAACGCGAATCAATGCAACGTCCACCCATGCTATAGCGCCGATCTGTTTTGACCTCGCCGTAAACTCGGCCCGCTTCCGCGTATCTAGCGATTGCGCTATAGTTTTTGTCACTTGAATCGTCAATTAGTCAGCGCATCTCTCTATGAGTAACATCGTCGAAAAACTCGCGGAATTGATCGGCCCTTCTCGGGTATACACCGACCCGCAAAAATTGGACGAGCTCTCATGGGATGCGCTGAGCGCGGGGCGTTTGCATCCCAAACACCAGCCTCGATTGGCCGCGCCGCTCTGCGCGGTGGCGCCGGCGTCAAGCGAAGAAGTGCGGCGCGTCGTGGCCGTTGCCAACGCGGAAAAAATTCCGCTGGTGCCCTACGGCGGCGGGTCCGGTCTCATGGGTGGCGCTTTGTCGATTCGCCCATGCGTCGTCGTCGATTTGCGCGCGATGAACCGCATCATCGAAGTTGATATAGAGGCTCGTTCGGCGCGGGCGCAGTCGGGAGTGGTTTTGGAGGCGCTGGACCAGCGCTTGAATGAAGCGGATTATATTTTGGGTCACGATCCCTGGACCGTCCCGGTAGCCACCGTCGGCGGCGCGATTTCCACCAACAGTGTCGGCTATCGCGCCGGCGTGTACGGTTCGATGGGGGATCAGGTGTTGGGTTTGGAGGCGGTGTTACCCAACGGCGAGATTCTCCGCACGAGAGCCGTGGAGAAATCGTCGGCGGGAATTGATTTGAACGCGCTTTTTATCGGCGGTGAGGGTTGTTTCGGAATCATCACGGAGGCGACTATCAGAATTTTTCCGCGGCCCGAAGCGCGTCTGCTGCATGCGCTGCTTTTCGAGTCGTTCGAGGCGGGCTATCACGCGATACAAGAGCTGTTTCACCAGAGTTTGCGGCCCGCATTGCTCGACTTCGGCGATGCCGACGATAAATTTGACGGCAGCGCCATGTTGTACCTGGGATTTGAAGGCATGAAAGAAAGCGCGGCGGCCGAAGAAGCGCGGGCGCTGTCGATCTGCGGGTTGCACGGCGCTACCGCTTTGCCCCAACAAGAGGCCGAGCGATTTTGGCGCGAACGGCACTCCATTGCCAGGCGTTTTCTGAGCAATCGGCGCGAACGCCGTGAGCGCGGCAGGGACGGCGTTTATCGGGATTGGATTCACGTGGCCCTGCCGGGATCGAAAGTTTTGCCGTTCCGAAAGGCGGCCGTCGAAATTGTCAAGCGGCGCGGCGTGCGCATACACGAGAGCGGCTTATGGATTCAACCGGAACTTTTTTCAATGCCGCTGATGATTGAAGATGGTATTGAAGATAGGGGCGGCCGCGATGCCCAGCTGCTCTTGGAAGAAACCGTGGAAGAGCTGCTTCGTCTCGTCCAGCAAATGGGTGGTTCGATGGAATATACCCACGGCGTGGGCGTGAAGTTGGCGCCGCTCATGGCGGCAGAACATGGCTATGGTCTCGAGGTTCTGCGTCAGATCAAGAAAACTCTCGACCCGAACAACATCATGAATCCGGGAAAAATGGGGCTGTAAAAAAGCTGCGCGCGGATCAATTGCCGCGGCCTTCCGGAGAATTGGCTGGCTTTGACATCGACGCCGAATCCAGATAGAAAGAGAGTCTTAGGAGTTTTGGCGGAGTGACAAGGCTTGGTTTTAAACGAATTTCAGTTTTAAAGACGAACGACGCGAAAATGCACCCGAACGGGTGCATTTTTTTTTTGCCGAGGGAGGACTAGAAATTGAGCGCGCAAATTGAAATCCTCGCGTCGTTGCAAACGGTGGATCGCGAGATCAGGCAACATCACGGCAAGAAGCAAGACTTGCTGGGCGAACTTCAGGCCAAGGAGCAGGAAATTCAAATTAAGAGGCGGGAACTTGTAAAACTCTCATCGGCGTTGGCCGAAACCGAAAAGCTGCGCCAGGAAAAAGATCGCGTCTTTCAGGACGAAGGCAAAAAGGCGACGGACCGGCGCATGCGCATGAATCGGATCAAGAATTCCAAGGAGCTTATGGCGCTGCAACGGGAAATCGATCTTATCAAGCTAGGCAATAGCGAGCGCGAGGAAGAGCTGATCAAACTGATGGAAGAAACCGACCGTGCCAATTCGGAGATCAAGGGCAAAGAAGAAGAACTGGCGAAATTGCAGGCCGAGTGGGACCGGGCGCAGAAGGAGTTACGATCGCAAATCACCGGCATTGACCAAGCCGTGTCGGAGGCGGCGACGCGCCGGCAAACCATTGCTGCGCAGGTTGCGGGCGATTTGATTTCTCGCTATGAGCTGATTTTTTCGCGGCGCGGCGGCACCGCGGTGGTGGAGGTTACCGGCGGCATTTGCCAGGGCTGTTACATGAATGTCCCGCCGCAGTTGTGGAACGAGATTATCAGGAGCGAGAAGGTTCACCTCTGTCCCAGTTGTCAGCGCATTCTCCACTACAAACCCGCGGAAGACGCCGTAAAGTCGGCTTAGGACTCGTTTCGCGTCCGGCGCCGCCGCTGCGTCAAACGGTTATTCTCCATTTGCTCCGTAACAGCGCGTGCCGCTATGGAAGAGCGGTGGCGCCAGTGCTTTGCGCTGCGGATTTTTTAACTCCTTTTCAGCGGAGAAAGTTCGTGACGAACGCGGAGGCTGAATGGCTGCTGAGGGTCGATGGCGCGGCCCGCGGTAACCCCGGCGACGCGGGCTGCGGCGCGGTGATTTCCGATGAGAGCGGCGCGGTGGTGAAAGAGCTGAGCCGTTATCTCGGCAAGGCGACCAACAATGTCGCGGAGTATGAAGCGTTGCTCATGGGGTTGGAAGCGCTCATCGCAATGGGAAAGAAAAAGATCCGGGTCCAGAGTGATTCAGAACTGCTGGTACGGCAACTAAACGGCCAATATCGGGTCAGAGACCCGAAGCTTCAAATACTGTTTGAACGCGCCCGGAGTTTGTTGCGCCACTTCGATCGCTGTACTATTGTTCACGTGCGGCGGGAGGCGAACAAATTAGCTGACAAGCTTGCCAACCGCGGCATCGACGACGCCCTCAAAAAACGTCGCGCGGGCTAAAGTGGATCAAGCGATCGCCCTTCTTAAACGAGGGGAGGAAAGTCCGGACTCCATAGGACAGGGTAGCCGCTAACGGCGGCCCCGAGCGATCGGGGGAAAGTACCACAGAAAACATACCGCCCGTCGTTTCGGCGACGGGTAAGGTTGAAAAGGTGAGGTAAGAGCTCACCGGTCCACCAGTGATGGTGGACGCATGGCAAACCCTACCCGGAGCAAGACCGAATAGGAGGGTCGGGCGGTCCGCCCATAGCCCTCGGGTAAGGTCGCTCGACCGCGCAAGCAATCGCGCGGCAAGATGAATGATCGCTGTGGCTCCTATTGCGAGCCATGACAGAATCCGGCTTATCGATCCACTTTAGCCTGCACCAAATCGCCTTTGCTCGTTAAAAAACAGCTGAAATCATTACCGGGGCTAGTCACCCTCGGCCGCACGAAATCTAGCCGGTGATTTTCAGGGCTAATATCCCACCCAGTCGATTCCTTCTTAAGGTTTCGCGAATTTACCGCCAATCGGGCATGAAACCGGTCAGTAAAGGGCGTCAAAAAATTGACGGCGAAATAGAAAAAAATCTTTTAATTCCATAAATTTATATTGACAGAGAAGACACGAGAAGTTATAACTGTGGCCTTATGTGGAATTATGTGGTTGTTAAGCCCTAAATTTTGTTTTTTGAGCGCATTAGTCAATGTTTCGTGGTAGTTTTGAACATACACTCGATGCCAAGGGGCGTTTGAGCCTGCCATCGAAGTTCCGCGATGTGTTCTCCGGAAAAAATGATAACCGGATCATGATCACGAATTTCATCACGAGCGGCGCGCGCTGTCTCGACGTTTATCCGTTGGATGAGTGGCAGCGCCTGGAAGAAAAGGTGCGCGGCAAGCAGCGGTTTGGCTTAGAGGTCAACGACTTTGAGAATTACTATCTCGGTCGCGCCCAAGAATGCAGCTTAGATAACCAGTGGCGCATTTTGATTCCACCGACGCTCAGAAAATACGCCAATCTGCAACGCGATGTGGTTTTGGTCTCGGCGGTGGAAAAGTTTCGCGTCTGGGACCAGGAAACCTGGAATAAAGTTTTTGCCGACGCGGAGGAGAAGTTTACGCAGAATCCCGAGTCCTTCGGCAACCTGGGCCTGTAAAGAGATCGAGCGGCAGAAAGAAGTTTCGCCTCGATGAAAGGAGAGCGAGGAATGTTCCCCCGCAAACCGATCCAAGATATTTCGGTGATCGATGTTACCGGCGATATCGACTTTCGTGAGATGATGCGCATCAAGAACACCATCGGATCATTGATCGAAAAGGAGCGCATCAAGGTCGTCATCAATCTCAAGTCGGTGGACCACATCAACTATCTCAGCATCGGCGTGCTGATCGAGCGGCTAAAGCTTTTAAGAAATCTCAATGGTGATCTCAAGCTCGCCGGCATGAGCCCCTTTCTTCGCGACATTTTCAAGGTGGTGGGGATGGATCGGATCTTTGAAGAATACACCTCCCTCGAGGACGCCATCGAAAGCTTTGACGACGACTGGGAGGGGGATGGGACCAGTCACTAAATGGCGTTCGCGCATGTTTCGGTGCTGACCCGCGAGGTCATCGAGTTTCTCAAACCCGAACCGGGCAAACGCTATCTCGACGGAACCTTGGGTGGAGGCGGCCATACAGAGCGACTTCTGATTGAAAGCAGCCCAGATGGGCTGGTCTTGGGATTGGATAGGGACGATGAAGCGCTGGCGGCGGCGCAGCTTCATCTGAGTCATTTTGGCGCGCGGCTCTCAGCGCGTCAGGCGAGCTTCGCGGCTGCGGGGGAAATCTTAACGGAGCTGCGTTGGCAATCGGTAGACGGAGCGATTTTAGACCTTGGCGTCTCATCGCACCATCTCGATGCGCCAGAGCGTGGTTTTAGTTTTCGCTCGTCGGCGCGACTCGATATGCGCATGGACCGCCGCCAACGACTGGACGCCTATGAGATCGTTAACCGCTACGCCGCGCCGGAACTGGAACGCATTCTCAAAATCTATGGCGAGGAGCCGCGGGCGCGGCGCATCGCCGCGGCGATTGTCGCCGCGCGGCCCATTGAGACCACCGGCGGGCTTGCGGCATTGATCGCGCGGGCCAAAGGCGGCCGCGCCGGTGACCGCCACCCCGCGACGCAAAGTTTTCAGGCGCTCAGGATCGCGGTGAATCAGGAGCTCGATCACTTGGAGAGTTTTTTGGAAAATGGCTATGAGCTTTTGGCGCCCGGCGGCCGCCTGGCCGTCATTTCATTTCACTCGCTGGAGGACCGGTTGGTGAAGTCGGCTTTTCGCAAGTGGAGCCGCGACTGTCTCTGCCCGCCGCGCGCACCGGCGTGCGCCTGCGGCTGGAGCCGCAAGGCGAAACTGTTGACGACGAAGCCGGTAACGCCTTCGGCGGCGGAATGCCAAAGTAATCC
>DASWHT010000069.1:0-2419 GCA_036398075.1 Binatia bacterium
CGAGTCATCGTCCCGGCGTATCTCTCGCGGGCGTCTCCGAGCGACCGTAACTTATGTCAATTTTAAAAGTCGAAGGCGTTACCAAACGGTTCAAAGATCTCACCGCCTTAGACAACGTATCGTTTGAGTTCGACAACGGAATTCTTTCCTTCCTCGGGCCTTCAGGTTGCGGCAAGACGACGTTATTGAGATCCATCGCCGGCCTCGAAATTCCCGACACGGGCGCGATTTCCATTGCCGATCAATTGCAGACTTCCATTGAGGAAGGCGTGCTGGTGCCGCCGTATTCCCGCGAAATCGGGTTCGTATTTCAAAACTATGCGCTGTGGCCGCATATGACGGTCTTCAAAAATGTCGCTTTTGGCCTCAAGTTGCGAAAGCTGCCCGAGGTAGAAATTCGGCGCAAAGTCCTGGCCGCCCTGGACCTGGTGGGCTTGCAGGGAAGGGAAGAGCGTTACCCCGCGCAGCTAAGCGGCGGGCAGCAACAGCGGGTTGCGCTGGCGCGGAGCCTGGCGTTGGAGCCGAGATTGATTTTGCTCGATGAACCGCTGAGCAACCTCGACGCCAAGCTGCGCGAAGAGATGCGCGTCGAAATCCGCAAGCTGATTAAAAAGGTCGGCATCAGCGCGCTCTATGTCACCCATGATCAGGAGGAGGCTTTTACGATTTCCGACGCGGTCATCGTCATGGAAAGCGGCCGTATCCTCCAGTACGCCACGCCGGATGAAATCTATAACCGCCCGGCGCATCCGTTCGTTGCGTCCTTTATCGGCCATTCGACGTTGATCGATGGCAGGGTTGTCAAGGTCGACAGCGGGCTATGCGAAGTTGCCGTTCCTGAACTCAGCAATGTCACTTTGGTCTCGCCGGTGTCGGGGCCTGTGGCGGCCGGGGACGCCTGCAAAGTTGTCATCCGGATGAGTGAGATCCATTTGAGCCATGAGCGATTTCCCGCCGGGACGGTCAACGTGTTGGAAGGGCAGTTGACCAGCCGCGAGTTTCGCGGCGGTCTTACTGACCACCGGGTTCAGGTCGGGTCGCGCGAACTCGTGGTGACGTCACACAAGCTCTGTCCGATGATTCGGCTCGACGGCGAATCCGGCAAGACTTTCTTATCCATCGATAAATCCGCTATCAGCGTAATTATCGGCCATTAGATATCCCCACCGGATATTTCACTCTTAAATTGAAAAATCAAGGAGCGCGGGTACGGCAAGCTGGAAGTCGATAAAGCTCGGATTTCGCCAGGGCTCGATGGTGCCGCTGGTGGCGAGCAGCATCGCCGGCGCGGCGATTATCACGCCGGTAATCATCGTTTTCTGGAGGAGCTTTACCTCCGGCAAGCTCGGCTTCACGGTCGGCTTCAATGTAGCCAATTACGCCCGCGTGTTGGGCGACAAAGACATTTGGGCGATGCTCAATAACTCGGTCATCTACGCCGCGGGTTCGGCGTTGCTGGGAACGGGGCTGGGCGGGTTGCTCGCCTGGATCGTGGCGCGGACGAATACGCCTGGCAAGGGTTTGGTTGAGTTGCTGCCCCTCTATCCGATCTTGATGCCGCCGATCATGAAAAATATCGCCTGGATCCTTCTCCTGGCGCCGAAGTCGGGCATCTTGAACGGCATGCTCAATCAATATCTGGGTATCTCTACACCCGTCTTCAATGCCTTCAGCATGGCCGGCATGATCTGGGTATTTGGCTTGGCCTGCGTGCCGCTGGGCTATCTGTTTCTCTTGCCGGTTTTCCTGTCCTTCGACCCTTCGCTGGAAGAAAGCGCGTATATCGCCGGCAGCAAGCCGGTGCATACGATGATGAAGATTACGTTTCCGCTGGCGCTGCCGGCGTTTCTTTCCGCTTTTGTGTTGAACTTTCTGCGCGGCCTGAGGTCCTTTGAAACGCCCGTCCTCCAAGGGACGCCCGGCAACATCAAAGTTTTTGTCAGCCGGGTGTACGATTCGATGGCTCTCGAATTCAACACCGGACTGGCTACGGCGTACAGCGTTATCCTGGTCGTTATGTCGATCGTGACGCTGTATTTTTACGTGCGCACGACCCGCTTTTCCGAGCGCTACGCGACCATCACCGGCAAAGGCTATCGCGTTAAGGTGATCGATATCGGCCCGTGGAAGTATGTGACCTTCATGGCCGTGTTCCTCTACTTTCTCGCGGGAATCTTGATTCCGTTCATCGTCCTCATAGTCGTTTCGATGATTCCGTACTACGACTACGAGACCTTCATGAACTTTCCCAACAACGCGGTGCTGAAAAACTATTTCACGGTTATGAAACATCCCAGCTTCGTCACCGGACTGTACAATTCGCTAATACTGTCCGTCGCTATTGCGCTGGTGACCGTGTTCTTCGGCATCATCATGGCCTTCTCGATTTATCGCACCCGGGCATTCGGCACACAGCTGT
>DASWHT010000070.1:0-4196 GCA_036398075.1 Binatia bacterium
CGCGAGAAGCTAGTGCAACGGCGGATCGCCAAAGGCCTCTGCCAGAACTGCGGTCAGCACCTGCCGGCAGGCAGCAGCGCCTGCCCGTTCTGCGGGTTCGCGCAATACCAACCCTGCGGTCATTGCAAAAAACCCACACACGTTTACGGAAAGTTTTGCAAGGAATGTGGACAGAGCGTAGGGTGAGCAGTAACTAATCGTTCCCGCTTAACCAGGAAATGGGATAGAGTCAATTTTCAGTTCGTCTATATTAACAAATATTATTCTGCCAAAACGAAAAAGCCCGAACATTTCCGTATTCGAGCTTTTATCAGCGTTCGCTAATATTTCTTACGTCTTCTTATAAATCTCCGCCCCCTGCTTCACGCGTCGCTCCTGCGCATCCTGCGCCCGCGACATTAGTGCGTCCCTGCACGTTATTCCACTGCCTAGTCAGTCATACCTGACGGCGTTCCTACTTTTTCGGGGCCTGTTGCGCTAACCGTACAAATTCCATCAGCTCTTCGGCCATGGCTAATCGTTCTGCGGGCGTCGCGGCGAGATTTGCCTTGAGCTGTGCTTCCTCCACCTCAGCAAAGGTGACGGGCCAGAAAGTCTTTGGATCTTTATCCGGGTTTGGTGGGTTTGCCATATGTCTTTATTCTAGACAATTGCTCGATATCGGCCAAATCCTTGTGTCTCCCGACGAGGCGCTTCATCTCAATCAGGTCGTCAATGGAACACACTCTGACGCGGGTACTACCGAGATCCATGAGCATGGATCGAGACCAGAGCAATTCGAAAGGAATGGGGTGACGCGCGAACAGGTCAACCGTCAAACCGGGATAATCCGGATGAAACAGCGAAAAAACTTCCATGTTTTTTTCTTTGACCCAGCGCGCACGTTGATCGGCGTCGGCGAATTGCATCGGGTCCACCGGCGCTTGCGGCTTAAAGCCATACCCTGACAAGGCACGAATCGCCTTTTCCGCTTCTTCCGTATGCAGATCAACCACCAGATCAACGTCGGCCGTTGCGCGAACATAACCGTGCAGGATCGTGGCAATGCCCCCCACGACGATGTAGCGGACCTCGGCGTCATTGAGCAGCCGGAATATCGGGATGAATTGCGACACAAATTATCTCAAGATCACTTTCTCATTATTGCATGCGGTAAATTTTAACGCCGGCCTTTTTGAACTCGATGGCCTTTTCTTCCATGCCCTTTTTTAGTGCATCCGCTTCCAACAGCTTCTGGCTGGCGTTTAGGGCGTTTGCGGCTGTTGCCGTTTCGGCTCGGCGTGACGCATGTATTCGGTCAACGTTTTGGCATCAAGAATCTCGCGCTCCATTTTACGCGTTACGACATTCACCTCGATCAGCGAAGGGGTATCATCTTCATTGAGAGTTTTGTCGTTATTGGTGTCGCGCACGATGCGCATAATCAATCTTTTGCGTTTATTGTCGTAAGATTTTTCGAGCACCCGGCTTGGAGTAGGAGTGATTCGCTTGAGATTGCGCCCGTCCGTGTCCGAGAGATAAGCGCCCTGGTCGTCGTGTTCGTCGATCGCTTTATCGCCGTTGCTGTCCTCGAAGGAAATCACCCAATACAGCACACCCGGCGGTGGAAACGGTGCATGGTCCGAAAAGGTTCGATTTATCGGTGGCAGGGGGTATTCGAGCGCGTGAATGACCGCGTTTTCTTTCAGCATCAAATGCATCGCACCGCTATCCGCATGGCGCACCAAAACATTGATGATCGCCGCTGTCTTGTGGCTCCCGTAAATGCCGCAACTCACATGGACATAGCCATCGCTTGAATACATGGCGGATTTCTCACGCTGCATCACGATGGGTACTTTGCGTACCACGAAACGATCACTCACCACGTGAATTAGTTGATAGGGCGAGTTGTGCACTGACACGGGCTGGCAAAAATCATAGCGTGCGGCCACACGCCGTGTGCCGTCGGGTTCTTCTCCCTTGATTATTTCAACCGGTACTGCACTGCGGTCGGGCTTGAGCAGCGTATACAGTAACATCGCTATTCCCGCCAGAATCGCCAGTGATGCGACAGCCACCACGCCGGTTCCCACTACCGCCCAGACCATCTGGTTATAGCGTTCGAGTTTCGGCAACTTTTTCATCTCAGCTCCTTAGCTTGATCAGCATTACCGGCATCCGACGCCTAATTTGGCCTTCGCGGCCGCCAGCTTGTCGGGATCGAGACCTTGCTGGGTCTTCTTGTCCATGTAATTTTCTTCCTCGCGAGTGAGCCGGAAAGTTCCGTCATCTTCCTGTCGCCACACCACGTAGCCGCAATGGATCTCGATGTTGTCGAACGTGCTGGCGAAATCCGCCGCTGCGTAGAGGCCGGGAGACGCGGATGGCGGGTCATGGTACCAAGTGATTTTTATAGCCTTTCGGTTTCTGGCCTTGCCGGCCCGGTTATTGAACGCTTTTGCCGATTGGCGCCACTTCTCGAACGGGCTCATGGCCTGCATCGAGTCGGTCAATAGCGCATACGCGTCGCGATACGCGCCGCCGTCCTTGGCGCGAAAATATTCGAGCGTCAGCCGTTCGATCAATTTGTCGTCTTTGACGACGGCGCCGGACTTGGCGCCGGCCATCTTGTTGGCAGCGCTGGTGACGCAATGGATTTCCTGCTTGAGCAGAAAATAATCTTTTTTGTCCGCGCCGGACTTCGCGCTGAGCTCCTCGCTGCTCTCGAACGTGTACTTTCCGAATTCGAAGTCATCGCTCTTGCACAGCGCCTTCGCCTTTGGCTTCATCTCGAGCTGCCCCAGCCTGACCGGGATGCTTTGCGATTTCCTGAGGCTAAGCAGATAGTGGCCGTCGCCGAGCGTCTTTACGCTGACGTCCGCATTCTCCGCTGTCCCGGACCGGGTCTGGTCGACCAAGGCGACGATGTCGCGCGGGGTGAGCGTTCGCAAGTCCGCGTAGGCGGCCGCGGTGGCTTCCTTGCTCCCTGTGCCCTCGCCATGCAGCCCGTAACCCTCGCCTTGCGGGCTAAAGATGAAATAAAACGGTGCGGCGGGATTTCCCGGCGCCGAGACGACGACCACCGAGCGCTTGTCGTTGCAGCTGTATACAAGCCAATCCGCCTGGCCAAAGATTTTGGTCACCGGCCCGATATCGCAGGTCAATGACGGCCGCTCTTCCGCCTGGGCGGGAAGCGTGAACATAAGCATGCACAGCGTGACGCCACGCACGAGGGCGGTGATCGGCAGGGTGGCTTGGCTCTTACTCGGCATCACTGATGAGTAAATATAGCCGCGCCAAAACAAAAAGCCCGGGCACGTGCGTGCCCGGGCTTTTTGAGTGAAAAGCTAATATTCCTCAGGCCTTCTTATAAATCTCCGCCCCCTGCTTCACGAACTCCGCCGCCGCCGCAACTTCTCATTCCCGGATCACAACCAATTTATCGGTACCGGACTCCGGCAACCACACCTCAGTTCAGATCGTTCTCCAGTACAAGGCGGTAGCGCGCCTTGCCGGCCTCGAGGTGGGCCAGCGCGTCGTTGACACGGCTCATCGGGAAGGTCTCGACCACCGGCTCGATCCGGTGGCGCGCGCAGAATTCGAGCATGGTGCGGATGGTGGCGGGCGCGCCGAGCGGCGAACCGGAGAGGCTCAGCTGGCTGCCGATCAGCGAGAACGCGGGGGCCGGGATGGGCGAGGGAACGGCGCCCACGGTATGCAGGCGGCCCTTGGGCGCGAGCGCGGCCAGGTAGGCGTCCCAATCGAGGTCAACGGCGACGGCCGCGAGGATGAAGTCGAACGAGCCGGCGATCTTCTTCAGTTGCGAGGCATCGCGCGAATTGACGACGTGGTGGGCGCCCATTTTCCCGGCCTCGTCGCGCTTGGCGTCGCTGGAGGTGAATGCGGTCACCTCGCAACCCCACTTGTTGAGGAACTGCAACGCCAGATGACCGAGCCCGCCGATGCCGATCACGCCGACGCGATGCGTCGGCCGCACGTCGAACTGCACGATGGGGTTGAACACCGTGATGCCGCCGCAGAACAGCGGCCCCGCCTTGTTGACGTCGAGCCCCGCGGGCAGGAGCGTGGCCCACTCGGCGTTGCAGCGCACCTTGTCGGCGAAGCCGCCGTGGCGGCCGACGATAGTCTGCTCGCCGTTCGGACACAGGTTGTGGTTGCCGCTCATGCACTGGTTGCAGGTCATGCAACTGCCG
>DASWHT010000071.1:0-6483 GCA_036398075.1 Binatia bacterium
AAGCGCCGCGGTATAAGCGCCCATCCCCATAAACGCGGCGTTGGCCACGGTGAGCAAACCGCAAGCCAAAGTTAAATAAATGGACAAGGCCAGCAACGCATTGGTGCCCAGGGACAGTACCAGCGTGCTGTAGGTTGCCCAAAAGCTGTCGAACCAGTCCATGGAATCTTGTTCAAAACGTCCAAGTCGTTCAAGCCGTTCAAAACGTTTGAAACCAGGACTCGCTAAGAAGGCGCGAAACGCACAACATTCAAAAAGTTCAAAACGTTCAAGTCGTTCAAAACGATCGCCGGATTGTTCGACGGCTTGAACGATTTGAACGGCTTGAACGACTTGAACTGGCCGCGCGCAGCATTGCTATGCACGCCGCTCCGCGGCTTTGCCGAACAGGCCCTCGGGGCGGACGAGCAAGATCGCGAACAAAAGCCCGAAAGCCACGGCGTCGCGCATCGTCGAGCCGATGTAAGCGACCGAAAAGACCTCGGCGAAGCCGAGAAAAAAACCGCCCACCAGCGCGCCGCGGATATCGCCCATGCCCCCGAGGATCACGACGGCGATGCCTTTGTGCAACATGGGTTGGCCCATGAGCGGAAACATGGCGTTGGTGTAGAGAGCGATCAGAACCCCAGCCATACCGCCGAGCATGGAAGCGATGACCGAGGTCAAGCGGAATAACCCCTCGACATCGATCCCCAAGAGCGCCGCGGCCTTGGTGGATTCTGCGACGCCGCGCAGCGCGCAGCCGACGCGAGTGTGCTTGAGGCCCCAAAGCAGCACCGCCATCAGCAGGAAAGCCAGGAAAATAATTTTCAACTCAAGCCAGGTAATCCTGACACCGCCCACGCTCAGGGCATCGTCCGGCAACAGGCCGGCGGGAAAACGCAAATTTTCCGCGCCAAAAAATCCTTCGATGGCGCTAGTGAAGCAAATTGCCACGCCGATGGTGGCAATCATGGGCGCCAGGTGGGGCGCGTGGCGCGCCCGCAGCGGCGCGAAAATCAATTTATCGAGGAGCCAGCCGGCGGCGCCTGTGGCAAGCATCGAAACGACTATGGCGCCGCCGAGCGGCAGCTTTATGAGCGTCACCGCGTGCAACGAGACATAGGCGCCGAGCATGAATATCGCCCCATGGGCCAGGTTCACCACACCCAGCACGCCGAACACCAACGTAAAGCCGAGGGCGAACAGGGCGTAAACGCCGCCCAGCGAAACTGCGTTGACGAGTTGCTGTTCGAGCATCCGCTACTTTTGAATCACGTATTGGTTGGCTTTGGTCATCATGACGATGGCGGTCTGCACTGCGTCATAACCGGCGGGTTTGCCGTCGCGGCCGATGACCTGGCGGAACTTGAAGGGGCCCGTGGCACCGGTCCATTGAATCGCCGGCAAAGCATCGCGCAGCGCCTTGCGGTCGGCCTCCAGTTTGCCCATGACTTTGATTTTTTTTAGAGCCTGCGCGGCGATATACATCGCGTCATGGGCCTGCGCCGCGAACTGGTCCGGCAGCCCGCCGTAGGCTTTCTGGTAGGCGGCAATGAAACGCTGGTTTTCCGGCGCGGGATTTTCCACGGACCAGGGGCTGCCGACCCAGAGATTATCCGAATTGTCTTTGGCCAGCTCGAATATCCGCGGCGAGTTCATGCCGTTGCCGCCGATAAACGGCGCTGTGAGCGCTAATTGGCGCGCTTGAACCATGATCGGCGCGCCTTCGGCGACCAGCGCCGAGAGCACCACGGCGTCGGGATTGCTCGCCTTGATCTTGGTCAGTTGTGGTTTAAAGTCCACATCGCCCTTGGCAAAAGTCTCCGTGGTCGTGACGGGAATTTTAAGAGCACGCAGAGCCTTGGCAAAATTATCGTAGCCGCTCTTGGTGAAGATATCGTCATTGCCGTAAAGCACCGCCACCTTTTTCAATCCCGTTTTCTGGGCCGCGATCTTGAGCGTCACCGGCAAGATATCGGCCTCGGTGACGGAATTGCGAAAGACATAATTGCCGATGGAGGTAATGCCATCGGCGGTATTCGAAGTGCCAAACACGACCACCTTGGCGCCCTGCGCCACCGGGTCGGATGCCTGCGCGGAATTGGACAGAGTCGGACCGAACAACATCAGCACCTTGTCTTGAAAAATGAGCTTCTTAAAAACGTTGATGGCCTCTTCTTTCTTGCCCTGCTCGTCTTCGATGACCAACTCTATTTTATGGCCGTTGACACCGCCGCTGGCATTGATCTCACCTGCTGCAAGCTCGAAGCCCTTGCGGATCGGCACGCCGTACTGCGCGGCGTTGCCCGTCAAGGCTTCGGCGACGCCGATCTTAATTTCCGCCGCCGATGCGAACGTCGCGAATGAGATTACTGCCGCGATGGCTTGGAATACTATGGTTCTGAGTTTCATCTTGATTCCTACTCTAGGTTCAAAACGTTCAAGCCGTTCAACTCGTTCAAAACGTTTAAAACCAGGACTCACTAGGAAAGCGCGAAACGCGCGACGTTTAAAAAGTTCAAACCGTTCCCTTCGACGTGCTCAGGGCCTGGGTTTATCGAAGGCAGGTTGTTCAAAACGATCTCCGGGTTGTTCAACGGCTTGAACGACTTGAACGCGACGCAATCATTTCTTTCCCGCCTCCACGTGCCAGAGATAAAGCGTATGATCCCAGGTACTTCCGTCTTTAATGTGTTCGGTTTTGAGCGGTTTCCATTCGGCCATGTCGAAGTCATGGGAAACCACCCGGGAGCCAGGCTTCATCTGTTTCCAGATGTTGGGACGGATCATCAAATTCACTTCGGGCAGCAGATACATGGTCAATACCGACGCCGGCGAAAGATCCACCGTGCGGATGTCTTGCTGGCGGATTTCTACCAGATTGCCGACGCCGGCTTTCTTGATGTTCTCCCGTGACTCCTTGATCCGCTCCGGATCGATTTCAAAGCCGATGGCGCGGACGCCGTATTTTTGCGCCGCGGTAATCACGATCCTGCCGTCGCCGGAGCCGAGATCGTAAACTACGTCGCCCTTCTTCACCTGCGCCATTTCGAGCATCCGCTCCACCACTTCCTGCGGCGTGGGAACGTAGGGAACGATCTTGCCTTCTTGCGCTTGGACGAGTGTTAGATTTGCCGCCAGCGGCAGCACGTAGACAAACGCCACCGCCAAAGTCATCCGCCAAGATGTTTTCATATCCGCCTCCGTATCCGGGGTTCAACGTTCAAATTTCAATGTTCAACGTCCCAGCCCCACCTTGAACCTTGAACATTGAACCTTGAACCGCACATGCTAGCCGTTCTTCTGCCAAAATTTTCCGAGCCAGCCGCCGCTTTCCTTCTCCGCCACCTGCTCCAACTCGCCGGCATCGAGCCAGATACCCTGGCAGCTGGTGCATTGATCGATCGCAATCTTCTGGAAGCTGCGCTCTTTCAGCGGCCCGCCGCACTTGGGACACTTCATATAGCAGGTTTTCTGCGCGTCGGCCTTGGATTCCGTCTCCTGTTTGGCCTTTAGCTTCGCCAACTGCTCCCGTTCCTTTTTAAGAAAGTACTCGTCTTCCTGCGCTTTCTGTCGCTCATCCCATTTGTTCGCCATCGCCGTCCTCCAAAAACCTAAAAATTCGGTTGCGGTTTCTAACCCAAAATTTCTTTTTACGCACTTACGCTTGAAATGCTCGAGAGAAGGACTTCAGAAAGTTTATCGCGCCAAGAGACCAGCTCAATGAAATCCGAAATCCGAATATCGAAAGCGGCCCCGCGGACCGAAACAAACGCAAAGCCAAATGAACCCACACGCCGAGAAAATCCAAAACTCTAATCCGGAGCATTTGGTTTGGGATTTTCCGATTTTTGAGCATTTGGATTTGTTTCGAATTTCGGATTTCGAGTTTATTCTGTTTTCATTCCTTGGCGGCCCCTTCGACTTGGCTCAGGACATGCTTTGCGCCTTCGCGCGAGTCATGGTTTTTCCGATTTCTTCGGGAATATTCCGTTCAAAATTTTAAACGTCTTTGGTTAGTTATTTGCTCTCGGGCGCCGAGATTTTGCTCCTGCGCCGTGGTCCGCCTCGTTCGTGATGTGCAGATTGCTAGAAAACCAAGGCTGGCCCTTTAGATTCAGCCAGGGAAATCATTGATATAAGGGAGTTTCGCCGCGGTTTTCTTTACCTGTTCAAGATTGGCCCGCAGCAGCGCGGTCGAGTCCCAAGAGCCGCTGGTGAGCGCGCTGCGGTAGGTCTCCGGCAGGTCGATGGCAATCCTGTGGCCGCCATAGGTAATCGTTTTCGCCTCGAGGTCGATGGTAAATTCAGTTCGCGGCTGCTCATCTACGCTCTTCATCAGCTGGTCAATCTCTTTCGCACCGACGGTCACTGTGGGCACACCCATGATCGTGCAGTTACCGGCAAAAATCGCCGCGAAAGATTCGCCGACGATGGCCTTGAGGCCAAAGCGGTAAAGCGCCTGGGGCGCGTGTTCCCGCGAAGAGCCGCAGCCGAAGTTCTTGTTGACGAACAGTATCGACGCGCCGCGATACTCCGGGTCGTTGAATGGGTGGTCCTTCTGTTTTCTCGCGGCGTCGAATCTCTCGTCGAAAAACGGATATTCGCCCATGCGCGCAAAGGTCACTTCCTTTAAATAACGCGCCGGAATGATCCGGTCGGTATCGATATCGTTTCCTCTCATGGGAAGCGCCGTGCCTGAAATTTTGGTGATCTTAAGGATTTCGCTCATGGTTTTTCTTTCTCTTTAGGAGTATTCACCACAGAGACCTAGCGCGGCAAAGCCGCAACCAAAATTGAGCCAGAAGAAAAAAATATTCACCACGAAGGCACGAAGTTCACGAAGTTTAAGAGTATAAATATCCGAACCCTTCGTGTCCTTCGTGCCTTCGTGGTGAGACCGTATTGTCTTGTCAATTCAACAATTTAAGATCGACGCGCGAGAAAGTTTGCGCAAGCCGCGAAAATTTTTAGGCATAGTAGTACAGAGTTCGCATGGTTCGACTGGCTCACCATGAACGGGGGAAAGCCGATCACCCTGAGCGTGTCGAAGGGCTCTGCGTACTCCGCGTGGTTCGACAGGCTCACCACGTCCTGAGCCCGTCGACCCATTCGATTACCCTCAGGGTCGATCCTGAGGCTCTCGAAGGATCGAAGGACGCCTCCGCGGTGCAATCTCCAAGTCCAGCTTCACACGGAAGCCTGAAAACCCGTTTTTTAGCATCTTTCCCGCGCCCTGGATACCTCGAAAGGCTAGAATTATTCGGGGGGATAAGATATGGGTACGGCAAACGATATCTCATTCCGAAAGGAGTCATTATGGCAAGCGGAAAATCAATCGAAGGAATCCTGATGCCGATGCCTGTGGCATTCAAACACGACGGTGCCATCGATCATGCAGCGACGGACGCGATCATCGATTTTTACCTGGATACGGGAGTGCATGGCTTCTTCCCGTTGGGAACCCACGGCCAAGGTATGACGATGGAAATCGAAGAGCGCAAGAAAATGGCGGAGCAAATCGTCAATCGCGTAAAAGGCCGGGTGCCCGTCGTCATGCACATCGGCACCGCCAATACCCTGTCTTCCATCGAGCTGGCGAAACACGCGGCGGGCCTGGACGTGGACGCCATCGGCGTCGTGCCGCCGTATTATTATCCGCACGACGACTGGGAAGTGTACGCGCACTACAAAGCGATTGCCAAAAGCGTGCCCGGCGTGCCGATGTTCATCTACGACAATACTGAAACCACCTGGGTCGAGATCACGCCGGCGAAGGCAAACAAAATCATTGAAGCGATTGCGCCCAATCCGTTGGCGGGCATCAAGGTTTCTTTCATCGCCTTCGACAAGCTATTGGGATATGTCTACCAACTGCCGAAGTCCGTGGGTGTCTTCCCTGGGGGTATTTTTTCTTTGTACTCGGGCTACTCGGTGGGCGTGCGCGGCGCTATTCATCCGCCGTCGACCCCGTTTCCGGAAACCTGTGTAAAAATGTACGAAGCTTTGAAATCGGGCGATCTCAAGGCGGCCCAAAAAGAACATGATCTGCTCACCCGGCTGATGCAAGTGGTTGGCAGATACCTGCGCACCCATGGGCGCGGCGTCTTCTGTGAATTGATGAAGTTGCGGGGCCTGCCGGTGGAGCGCTTCCCGCGTTGGGAAACGCCTCCCTTCACCGACAAAGAGCGGTCGGACTTGAAGGAAGGGATCGAACAAGCCGGCTTCAGACTTTAACAGACCGTCGAAAAGGGCACATCAAAATGATTGAGGATCGAAGATAGAGAATGGAAGATGGCGATTCTCGATCCTCCATTCTCAATCCTCGACCTTGCGAACGCGCGCGCCTCGCATTTGAGACCTTTTTCAACAGCCTGAAGGCTTCATGTTTAGGGACGCCGTTATGACTAGCGGCAACAAACCGTTAACGCTGGAGATCGGCAAAAAGCTCTCGCCCGGCGAGGCGAAGGCATTTACCGGCGAGATCAAGCAGCGCATGTA
>DASWHT010000072.1:0-10100 GCA_036398075.1 Binatia bacterium
AAAAAGAGATCGGAAAGACTGTGACTCCCGCCAAGACGCAAAGACGCCAAGTTCGGAGAATCCAAAATATATTCTTAACTTTGCGCCTTGGCGCGAGAAATGTTCTTGAAGTCATTTTGTTAAGCATTTTAAGCGATAGAATCTAAGGGAGACCAAACAGGAGTACGCGACGATGTTGCAGAGCCAGCCTAAACCAAAGAAAGCGAAACGTCATATATTTGGCACCGACGGAGTGCGCGGCATAGCCAACCAGGACCCGATGACCCCGGAGATGGCGCTAAAATTGGGGCGTGCCGTCTCGTTGGTGTTGCATGATCCAGTGGCTCAACCGCGGGAAGGGTCGGGGCGGTCCAAGCCTCCGTCGTGGTCGAAGATCCTCAGCGGCGATACGGAGCACCGCTATAAGATTCTTATCGGCAAGGACACCCGCCTTTCCGGCTATATGCTCGAGACCGCCCTGGCGTCGGGCATTTGTTCCAGGGGCGCCGATGTTTTGCTGGTCGGCCCAATGCCGACTCCAGGTGTGGCGTTTCTCACGCGCAGCATGCGCGCCGACGCCGGCGTGGTAATCTCGGCCTCGCATAATCCTTATCAGGACAACGGGATCAAGTTTTTTTCCTGGGACGGGTTCAAGCTGCCCGACGATGTCGAGGCGCGCATGGAAGAAATGATTTTCAACGGCGAGACTGAAGCGAACCGGCCGACCGCTTCCAAAATCGGCAAGGCGTTTCGGATTTCCGATTCGGTGGGCCGTTACGTGGTTTTTCTCAAGAATACTTTCCCGCGCCATCTGACCCTCGAAGGGCTGCGCATCGTCGTGGACTGCGGCCATGGCGCGGCCTACCGCGTGGTTCCCGAGGTGCTGTCCGAGCTTGGCGCGCATGTGATTCCCATCGGCGTTCAGCCCGACGGCGAAAATATTAACCGTAGTTGCGGCGCGCTCTATCCGGAATCGGCGCGGGATGTTTTGCTCCATGAACACGCCGACTTTGCGGTATCGCTGGACGGCGACGCGGACCGCGCGGTTTTCGTGGACGAGACGGGCGATATTCTGGACGGCGATCAGATTCTCGCCATCTGCGCCAAGGAGATGCGCGAGAAGGGCACCCTGAAGGGCCAAACCGTGGTCGCCACGGTGATGAGCAATCTTGGATTGGAGCTGGCGCTCAAGCCTCTGGGCGTTCGACTCGTGCGCACCGAAGTCGGCGACCGCTACGTTGTGGAGCGCATGTTGCAGGATGGCTACAATCTCGGCGGTGAGCAATCCGGCCATATTTTGTTCTTGGATCACAACACCACGGGCGACGGCGCCATCACCTGCTTGCAGCTGCTTGCGTTGATGATCGAAAAGGGCCGGCGGCTGAGCGAACTGAAGCACGTGATGACACGCTTGCCGCAGGTGCTGGTCAACGTCAAGATAAGGGAGAAAAGAGATTTCGAGGCGATGCCCGGCGTAAGCCACAAGATCCAAACCGTGGAAGCGGCGCTCGACGGGCGTGGGCGCACGTTGGTGCGCTATTCCGGCACGGAGATGCTGGCGCGGGTCATGCTCGAAGGTGAAGACGAAAAGCAGATCGACGCCATGGCTAGGGAAATCGCCGATGAGATTCGCGCCGAAGTCGGTGCACGCAAATGATCCGTCTCGGCGTCAACGTCGATCACGTCGCCACCTTGCGCCAGGCGCGCCGCGTTGACGTACCCGACCCTCTGGAAGCCGCGCTCTTGGCCGAAGGGGCCGGCGCGGCAGGCATCACCGTCCATTTGCGCGAGGACCGGCGCCATATTCAAGAACGCGATGTCGAGCTTCTGCGCGCCCAGGTAAAGACCAAGCTCAATCTCGAAATGGCCGTGACCCCGGCGATGGTGGCCTATGCGGAAAATGCCCGGCCCGATGACGCCTGTTTCGTGCCCGAGAAGCGCGAGGAGTTGACCACTGAGGGCGGACTCGACGTGGTCGCGCACAAAGCGAAAGTCGCGGCGGCGGTGAAACGATTACAGGGAAATGGCATACACGTGAGCCTGTTCATCGATGCGGAAAAGGCGCAGATCGAAACCGCTAGAGAAGTCGGCGCCCACGGCATCGAGATTCACACCGGCACCTACTGCAACGCGGCGGGCGCGGCCCGGGAAAAGGAATTACAAGCCGTTATCGCCGCTGCGCGCCTGGCGCGGAGCCTCGGTTTGGAAGTCCACGGCGGCCACGGGCTCAATTATCAAAATGTCTCGCCCATCGCCCATATCCCGGAAATCGTCGAGCTCAACATCGGCCACAGCATCATCGCCCGCGCCGTCATCGCCGGCATCGCGCAGGCCGTGCGCGAAATGAAGAAGATTCTCGATCGTGTTCGTGCCTCGTGACCGTGCCCGGCAGCAGCCCGTTCAAGGTTCAACGTTCAAAGTTCAACGAATCTCTCGTTGAACGGCTTGACTTTGAACCTTGAACTTTGAACCTTGAACCATGCTAGTAGTCACCGCCGAACAGATGCGCGAGATGGATCGGTTGACGATCCAAAAGCTCGGCGTTCCTAGCCTGACACTGATGGAGCGCGCGGGTGAAGGCATTACAGCGGCCATTCTCGAGAGCTTTGCCGCCGCCGCGAAAAAAGGCGTCCTCATCGTTGCCGGAAAAGGCAACAACGGCGGCGACGGGTTTGTCGTCGCGCGCCTGCTCAAGCAGAAACGAATCCAATGCGAAGTGGCGCTCCTTGCCAAGCGCGCCGAACTCTCACCGGACGCCGCGCATAACTGCCGCGCCTTTGAAAAGCTCAGGGGGAAAGTCACGGAGATTAGCGCGGGCGGTCTCGAAAGCCTGGAGCGCAAGGTCGCCGGCAAGGGTTTGTTAGTCGATGCAATCCTGGGGACTGGAATCAAAAGCGAGGTCGGCGGGCTCTATGCCGAGGCGATTACACTGATGAACGCCAGCGGCGTGCCCATCGTCGCCGTCGATATTCCCTCCGGTCTTGACGCCGACCGGGGAACGCCACTGGGTGTGTCGATCCAAGCGGAAATGACGGTGTCACTGGGCTATGCCAAGCTCGGGCAGGTGATTCATCCGGGTATCGATTTCGCCGGCGACCTGGTCGTGGCCGACATCGGCATCGATCCATTGGCGGCACAAGCGGTCGCGCCGGCGACTGAAGTTCTCACCCGCGAAGAGATCAGTTGGCTCGTGCCGCGCCGCAACGCGGACACGCACAAGGGAACCTACGGCCATTTGCTCGTCATCGCCGGTGCCAGAGGCAAGACCGGCGCGGCGGTTCTCGCGTGCCGCGCCGCGATGCGCGCCGGAGCGGGGCTCGTAACGCTAGCAGCGCCGCGCTCGTTGAACAATATTTTGGCCAGTTCATTGGTCGAAGTGATGACTGAGCCATTGCCGGAAACTAGCGCCGAGGAAATGGCAGAGCTGACGCCGGAGCGTTGGCTGCGCCTGTTGGAGCGGAAAAATGCGCTGCTGTTCGGCCCGGGCATAGGCATTAACGACGCAACGCGAAATACGCTTCGATGGCTGCTGAGAAATCTAGACATCCCTTGGGTCATCGACGCCGACGGACTCAATAATCTCGCGCTTGATTTAGACCGTCTAAGAAGCGCCAAGACTCCGCCGCTTCTCACCCCTCATCCGGGCGAAATGGCGCGCCTGATTGGCAAGACCACCGCCGCGATTAGTCAAGATCGCGTCGGTGTCGCGCGCGAGTTTGCGGTCAAGCGTCGCTGTTATCTGGTCCTCAAAGGGGCGAGGAGCATCATCGCCACCCCCCACGGAAAGATTTTTATCAATTCCACCGGCAACCCAGGTATGGCAAGCGGCGGCACGGGCGATGTGCTCGCGGGAATGCTCGCGGCGTTCTTGGGCCAGGGGCTTGGCCCGGAAGATGCCATGAAGCTCGGGGTTTTTCTCCACGGTTTCGTCGGTGACCGCGTTGCGGACAAAAAAGGTGAGATCGGTCTCGTTGCTTCGGATATTATCGATGACCTGCCCGCCGGCATGCGCGCCCTCTCGACGCCCGCCGCATAGTCTCGAAATCTCCCGAGAAATATATTAGTTGTGCTTATGGAGATCGCTCTTTAGATGGGTCCCTGGAGCGTTATAAGTCATTCTCAGCGCCAGACCAAAAGTTGCGGCAAGAAATTAGCACAGTTGCTCGAAGGCGGTGACATCATTGGCCTTAGGGGCGAGCTGGGCGCGGGCAAAACTTGTCTCGTGCGCGGTGTCGCGGAGGGGTTGGGGGTCGGTGAAAAAGCCTGGATTCGCAGCCCGACGTTTACGTTGATCAATGAGTATCACGGCCGCTTGCCGGTTTACCATATAGACCTCTACCGCGTAAGCGGTCACGCGGAACAGGAAGGGCTCAATCTGCGCGAGTATCTCTACGGCGACGGTGTCTGTTTGGTGGAATGGTTTGAATACCTGCCGGCGGATGAGACCGAGGAGTTTCTTGAAGTGAATTTGACCCACGCCGGCGCGGCCCGTCGCAGGTTGACGTTTAGCGCGCACGGTGCCCGATATGAAAGGGTTGTAGAGGCGTTGCGCAATAAACGGTCCAAAGGTTCCAAGTTCAAGGTTCAACATAGCTAAGTTGTAAGGGGCTGGATAATTGGCGTTGCTCGTACAAAAATATGGCGGGACTTCCGTCGGCTCGATAGATCGCATCAAACATGTGGCGGAAAAGATCCGCGCCGCCAAGCGGGCGGGAAACGACCTCGTCGTGGTTGTTTCCGCGATGGCGGGGGAAACCAATCGGTTGGTGGGCTTGGCGCTGCAGATTGCCGAGATACCCGACGAGCGCGAAAGAGACGTGTTGCTCGCGTCCGGGGAACAGGTGTCGGTGGCGTTGCTCAGCCTGGCGCTGAAAGCGTTGGGCCAACCGGCGCGCTCGTACCTGGGCCATCAAGTCCGTATCGGCACCGACAAAGCCTACGGCCGGGCGCGCATCAAGACCATCGACTCGACCAAAATCCACGCCGCGTTAAAGGCGGGAGAAGTGGTCGTCGTCGCGGGCTTCCAGGGAGTCGATGAAGACGATAACATCACCACGCTTGGGCGCGGCGGATCGGATACCAGCGCGGTGGCGCTGGCGGCGTTTTTGAACGCCGAAGCCTGCGAGATCTACACCGATGTGGAGGGTGTCTTTACCACCGATCCCGATATCTGCCCCGACGCAAAAAAACTCCGGCGCATTTCTTACGACGAAATGATCGAGCTGGCCGGCGCCGGGGCGAAGGTATTGGAAATCCGGTCCGTTGAGTTCGCCAAGAAATTTTCGGTCCCGGTGCATGTGCGCTCGACCTTTAGCGATGTCGAAGGGACCTGGCTGGTGAAGGAGGACGAGAGCATGGACGAGGTGTTGGTTTCCGGCGTGAGCTACGACAAGAATGAAGCGAAGATTACGCTCCAGCGCGTCCCCGACAGGCCGGGTTTGGCGGCGCAAATTTTCGGTCCCATCGCGGCGGCCAATATCGTCGTGGACATGATCATTCAGAACGCCGGCGCAGACAGCACCACCGACTTGACTTTCACCGTGTCGAAAGCCGATCACAAGAAAGCGCTGGCCATCGTGGAAAAGATGGTTCCGGTCCTGCAAGCCCAAGGCGTAATGGTCGACACTGATATCGCAAAAGTGTCCGTCGTGGGCGTCGGCATGCGCACTCATGCCGGGGTCGCGGCCAAGATGTTCGAAGTTCTGGCCGCCAAGGGCATCAATATAGAAATGATCTCGACTTCGGAAATAAAGATTTCCGTGGTCGTCGAGGCGAAGTACACGGAACTGGCGGTGCGCGCGCTGCACGATGCGTTTATTGGGAAGCGGGGGAACTCATGAAGGACGTACTGCTCTACGACACGACTTTGCGGGACGGCTGCCAGGCCGAGGACATTTCTTTTACCCTCGAAGACAAGCTGCGCATTGCGGAGAAGCTGGCGGAGTTGGGCATCGATTACATCGAGGGCGGATACCCCGGTTCCAATTCCCGCGACGCCGATTTTTTCAAGCGGGTGAAAACGCTCAAGTTGAAAAACGTCAAGATCGCTTGCTTCGGCACCACCCGCAAACCCGGCGCGAAACCGTCGCAAGACTTGAACTTGAAAGTGCTGCTCGACGCCGGTACGCCGGTGGTTACCCTGGTGGGAAAAACCTGGGACCTGCATGTGCGCGATGACCTGCGCATCAGCCAGAAGGCAAATCTGGAGCTCATCGCTGATTCCATCGCCTTCATCAAGCGGCGCGTCGACGAAGTGATTTTCGACGCGGAGCATTTTTTCGATGGCTTCCGCGCCAATCCCGACTATGCGCTGGCGTGCCTCAAGGCGGCGCAAGAAGGCGGGGCAGACTGGATCGTGCTCTGCGACACCAACGGCGGGCGGCTGCCGGGTGAAATTCGCGAGGCGCTCAGCCATGTGAACCGGACCGTCAAGACGCCCCTCGGCATCCACTGCCATAACGACAGCGAGCTGGCGGTGGCCAACACGCTGGCGGGCGTCGAGATGGGCGTCACCCAGGTACAGGGGACGATCAATGGTTTCGGCGAGCGCTGCGGCAACGTGAATCTGGTTTCGGTGATTGCCAATTTGCAATTGAAAATGGGGAAAATTTGCGTCAAACCGGCGCAGCTCAAGAAACTGCGCGAGGTCTCCCATCTCTTTTACGAACTGGCGAATCTCCAGCCCAACAAGCGCCAGGCCTACGTGGGCGACAGCGCCTTCGCGCATAAAGGCGGGCTGCATGTCTCCGGGGTGCTCAAGAACCGCGAGACCTACGAGCATATCGATCCCGACCTGGTCGGCAACCGGCAGCGGGTGTTGGTCTCAGACCTTGCCGGCCGGAGCAACGTCGTTTACAAGGGCAAAGAGTATGGTATCGATCTTACCGACAAAGGCGAAGCGATTCACAATATCCTGCGCCGCACCAAGGAGCTGGAAAGCCAGGGCTACGAATTCGAAGCGGCTGAGGCGTCTTTCGAGCTGCTGATCCAAGAGGCGCTGGGCAAAAAAAAGAAAAACTTCGGCCTGGTGGGCTTTCGCGTCATCGATGAGAAGCGCAAAGAAGGCGAGCCGCCGATCTCCGAGGCCACCATCATGGTGCAGGTCGATGGCGTGATGGAGCACGCCGCGGCCATGGGCAACGGCCCCGTGAACGCCCTCGACCAGGCACTGCGCCGCGCGCTGACAAAGTTTTATCCGTCGCTCAAACAGGTGGAGCTGTTGGATTACAAGGTGCGCGTGTTGTCGTCGGGGGAAGGCACCGGCGCCATGGTGCGGGTGTTGATCGAGTCGGGCGACGGCAAGGACCGCTGGGGAACAGTCGGAGTTTCTCATAACGTCATCGAGGCGAGCTGGCAGGCACTGGTGGACAGCATCGATTACAAGCTATACAAGGAGGAGCGGCACCGGGCGAATTAGCGGAATTGGAGTACTGGAGTGATGGAGTGATGGGGTGATGGGGGGGATGCCCAACACTCCAATACTCCATCACTCCAATGATCCGATATGTGGCGATCTATCAAGGAAGATATCCGGGTAGTTTTTGACCGTGACCCGGCGGTGCGGTCGGCGTGGGAGGTGTTACTTGCTTACCCCGGCTTTCACGCGATCTTGATGCACCGGCTGGCGCACTGGCTCTGGCAGCGGCAGCTGACCACGCTGGCGCGGTTCGTGAGCCATATCGGCCGCTTCCTGACCGGGATCGAGATCCATCCTGGAGCTAAAATCGGCCGGCGCTTTTTTATCGATCACGGCATGGGCGTCGTGATTGGAGAGACAAGTGATATTGGCGACGACGTGACGCTCTATCAGGGCGTGACCCTCGGCGGCACGTCGACGGCGCCAATCAAGCGCCACCCCACGATCGAGGACTCGGTCACAATTTTCAGCGGAGCGGCAGTTCTTGGTCCGGTGACCGTCGGCCGCCACAGCCGGGTGGGGGCCGGCTCGGTGCTCGTGACCTCGGTGCCACCGCACTCCACGGTGGTGGGTGTCCCGGGCAAAGTCGTAAAGATCGAAGCGAGGCATACGCCTACAGGCAAAGCGATTATCGACCTCAACTCGGCCGACCTGCCCGACCCAATCGCCAAAGCGATCGGCAGCCTGGCCGACTATGTTGAAAAATTGGAAAAGAAGATCGATGAATTGAATGCGCGCCAAGGCGGGCTCGAGGAAAAAACCGCCGAGGAGAGCGAAGTTCTCAACAAAGTGAAAGAGCTGCTCAGGAATACGGGGAACTGAAGATCTGTTTCGGGTTTCGCGTTTAGAGTCTCGGGTTTAAATCCGACTCGAAACCCAAAACTCGAAACCCGAAACCTACGCGCAAATCTGAGTCGCCCAAAATCGATATCAAAAACCGTTATTGTGACCAATATGCCGAAAGTGATGGTCGCCATGAGCGGCGGCGTAGACAGCTCGGTGGCCGCCGCGCTGCTTGTCGAGCAGGGCCACGAGGTGCAGGGCGTCTCGCTCCGCATGTGGGAAGGAAACGCCGGACCGCGCGTCTGCTCGGATCATCGCGGCGCCAAAGAAATCGCGGCGGAGTTAGGCATACCCCACACGCTGATCGATTTGCGCGCCGAATTTGCTGATACGGTCGTGAAGCCGTTTGCCGAGAACTATCTCCACGGGCGCACGCCAAACCCTTGCGTCGCGTGCAACCGAGATTTCAAGTTCGGCATGTTGCTCAAGTGGGCCAAAGAGCGGCGGGCGGATTACCTCGCCACGGGCCACTATGCACGGATCGCGCGCCGCGGCGACAGCGACCGAAGTTCGTTATTGCGCGGCGCCGACCGCAGCAAGGACCAGTCTTATTTTCTGTTTGGGCTGTCCCAAAAGCAATTGGCGCGTACGCTGTTCCCGTTGGGCGAGATGCGAAAGAGCGAGGTGCGCGAGCTGGCGCGGCGGTTCGGATTGGCGGCGGCGGAACGCCCGGAAAGTCAGGATATCTGCTTCGGCGATTACAAGGCATTGGTCACAACCTACGCGGAGGAGGACGAGCTTCGCGGCGGTGACGTCGTCGACCGGTCGGGTAAAGTGCTTGGACGGCACGGCGGCATTCACGGCGTGACCATCGGCCAGCGCCGGGGATTGGGCATTTCGGCGGCTGAGCCGCTTTACGTTGTCGATATCGATGACGCGTCCAGGCGCGTCGTCGTGGGCAAGAAGCAAGAACTAAGCTGCGCGGGGTTAACCGTCCGATCCATCCATTGGCACGACGATCCGGGCGCTGCCGAAGTCGAGGCCGAAGTGCAGATCCGCTACCGCGCCCCGGCGGTTCCCTGTGTCATCCGCCATGCGCGGACCGATAGCTGCGAAGTTCGCTTCAGAGAAGCGTTCCCGGCGGTGACACCGGGACAGGCCGCGGTTTTCTACCGCGGCGAAGCAGTGCTGGGTGGAGGATGGATTGAAAAGGCGATCAAATAGCAAGGCAGTAGGCAATAGGGAATGATTAACGGCTAGGGGCGCAGCATGCTGCGCCCCTACGATTGCCTCATGCCTCTCGCCTAGAAACATGCGCATTGCTATCACCACACTCGGTTGCAAGATCAACCAGTATGATTCCGCGGTGATCCAAAACCGTCTGGAGGACAGACACTCGTTCGTGCGCTTCGAAGAAGCGGCCGATTGCTACGTCATCAACACCTGTACCGTAACGGACCGCGCCGATTGGGAGGCGCGCCAGTTGGTGCGGCGGGCGAAACGCGCCAATCCCGGGGCACAGGTCATCGTCACCGGCTGTTATGCTCAAGTGAGCCCGGCGGAGGTCGCGCGCGTGCCGGGAGTGAATTACGTCGTCGGCCTCAATCGCCTCGATGACCTGTTGCGTTTTGTCGATATGCCCGCGCCGCCGCGCGAGGCGGTAATCGCCGTGAGCGAGGTCAAGCGCGAGCGCGGCGTGCCGGTGCTCGGCACGCGGGCGCTGCCGGGACATACCAGGGCGTTTCTAAAAATTCAGGAAGGCTGCAATTATTCTTGCACCTATTGCATTATTCCCGCGGCGCGCGGTCTAAGCCGCAGCGTCACGCCCCGCGAAGTGCTCGAACAGGTGCGCGCGCTGGCGGGCGCCGGCTATCGGGAAATCGTAGTTACGGGCATTCACCTGGGCAGCTACGGTCAGGAC
>DASWHT010000073.1:0-3949 GCA_036398075.1 Binatia bacterium
TTAAAAAAAAATCCGCGCCGGCTTCGATTTGATGAGCCAAGGCTTCGTCGAAGCCGATGCGGGCGGCAAATTTCTGTGGATGGCGCGCCGCCGCGGCGGTAACCAACTCTTCAAAGCGCGGCTCGCCGGTTCCCAGTATCGTCATTTGCAGATCGGATTGCATGAGGGGATCGAGGATCTTTTCGATGAGGTCGAGGCCTTTTTGCGATGTCAGGCGCGAGACCATGCCGATGAGCGGCAGGTCAGATTGCTCCGGCAGCCCGAAGGTCCGCTGCAGGGCTTTCTTGCAGTCCCGTTTCAACCTCAAGTTGGCGGCGCCGTAGCGTTTGGCGATATGCGGATCAGTTTCCGGGTTCCACTGGCTGTAGTCTACGCCGTTCAAAATCCCCACGATGTCCCGCCGCCGCCCGCGCAGCACGCCTTCGAGGCCGAAACCCTGTTCGTTTTCCATGATCTCTTGGGCGTAGCTCGGGCTCACAGTGGTGATCTTATCGGCGTAGACCAGGCCGCCTTTAAGAAAGTTTATATTACCGTGGAATTCCAAAAACTGCGGGGTAAATAGGCTCCGGTCCAAATTCAACAGGGGCCATTGCGAGGATGGAAAGATGCCCTGAAAGCCCAGGTTGTGGACGGTGAGCACCGTTTTGGCGGCGTGGCACTCCGGATAGCGCTCAGGTTGGGCTTTGAGAAAGACGATGGCGGGCGCGCTCTGCCAGTCGTGGCAATGAAGCATGTCTACGGGTTCATGTCTTATAACTTCCAGCGCGGCGCGCGAAAAGAAAACAAAGCGTTCGGCGTTATCCGGATAATCACCGTCCGGCGAGCCGTAAAGAAACTCGCGGTCAAAATAGCGGTCGGCGCGGATGCAATGGACGGTAATATTACTTCCCACCCGCGCCCGGAACACCGAGGCCTCTTCGTGCCGGTCAGACACCGGCACCGAAAATCTCATGCTGCTGTCGCCGATCGCGAACCCCTCCTGTAGTACCGCGCGGTACGCCGGCATGATCAACGTCATTTGATGGCCGATTCGCTCCAGGGCGGCGGAAAGAGTTCCCACCACGTCCGCCAGCCCGCCGGTCTTGGCGAACGGGACGATCTCCGAAGATACCATGGCGATTTTCATCATGCACTTTTGCGGGGCCGAGCCGTCTCTTCCCAGCGCCGGGCCGAGTTTACCCCTCGTTCTTGAAGAACGAAACCGACAGCGGCGGCAAGGTGATGGTCAAAGAGTAGGGCCGGCCGTGAAGCGCAACGGGGGCCGCTTCGACGCCGCCCATGTTGCCCATGTTGCTGCCGCCGTAATCGGCGGCGTCGCTGTTCAGTGCCTCGATCCAGAAGCCGCTGCGCGGCGCGCCGAGCCGGTAGCTGTAGCGCGGCACCGGGGTAAAATTGCAGACCGCCAGGATGATAGTGGGAGTGGTTTTGCTCTTGCGGATCAAACTAACCACGCTGCTGTCGGCGTCGCCACAGTCGATCCATTCGAAACCCGCCGGATCACAATCCCACTCATGCATGGCCGGTTCGCTCTTGTAAAAATGATTGAGCCCGCGCACCCATCTGCGCAAACCGGCATGGGGCGGGTGGTCCAGCAGCTCCCATTCCAAACTTCCATCGTGCGCCCACTCGCGCCACTGGCCGAACTCGCCGCCCATAAAAAGCATTTTCTTCGACGGTTGGGCGTACATGTAGCCGTAAAGCGCGCGCAGATTGGCGAACTTCTGCCAGTCGTCGCCGGGCATCTTGCCGATCAGCGAACCTTTGCCGTAAACCACCTCGTCATGGGACAACGGCAGGACGAAGTTTTCGTGAAACGCGTAAAGCATGCGAAACGTCAGCTTGTCGTGGTGATAACGGCGGTGGATCGGATCTTGCCGCATGTACTCCAATGTGTCGTGCATCCAACCCATGTCCCACTTGAAGCCAAAGCCTAGGCCGCCGACGTAGTTAGGCCGCGACACCATCGGCCACGAGGTGGACTCTTCGGCGATGGTTTCCACGCCCGGGTGATGTTCGTAAACCGCCGCGTTCATGCGCCGGAGAAATTCGATCGCCTCGAGGTTCTCTTTGCCACCGTATTTATTGGGGACCCATTCGCCTTCTTTGCGCGCGTAGCTGAGATAGAGCATCGACGCCACCGCGTCCACGCGCAAGCCGTCGGCGTGATACTGGTCGAGCCAGAACAGCGCGTTGCTGATTAGAAAACTCTGCACCTCTTTGCGCCCGTAATTGAAAATATAGCTGTGCCATTCCGGGTGATAGCCCTGGCGCGGGTCGGCATGTTCGTACAAATGCGTGCCGTCGAAGAACGCCGGGCCATGTTCGTCGCTGGGAAAGTGCGACGGCACCCAGTCGAGGATTACGCCGATGCCGCACTGGTGCAAAGTGTCGATGAGAAACATAAAATCCTGGGGCGTGCCGTAGTTGCCCGAAGGCGCAAAGTAGCCGGTGATCTGGTAGCCCCAGGAACCGAAGAAGGGATGGTCCATGACCGGCAGAAATTCCACGTGGGTGTAGCCCATATCGCGCAAGTAATCCGCCAGCTCCCGCGCCAGCTCGCGGTATGAGAGCGAACGGTTGTTTTGTTCGACCACGCGCCGCCAGGAGCCGACATGCATCTCGTAGATCGCCATGGGCTTATCGACACCTTGGTGTTGGCGGCGCTCGGCCATCCACTGCCGGTCGTTCCATTGATAATCGAGATCCCAGACGATGGAGGCGAATTTGGGCGGAATCTCGTTGAAGATGGAAAAGGGATCGGCCTTATCCACGCGGTATCCATTGAAGCGCGAGCCGATATGGTATTTATAAAGCGCGCCTTTGCCTACTTCCGGAAAATAGCCTTCCCAGATTCCCGATTCCCCTTTGGGGTGGAGACGGTGGCTGCCTTTGTCCCATCCGTTAAACTCGCCGATGACGGCTACGTAATCGGCGTTCGGCGCCCAGACCGCAAAGTACGTACCCGTGTTTTCGTCCGGTTTCACGATGTGGGCGCCGAGTTTGTCATACAGGCGAAAGTGGCTGCCTTCGTTGAATAGATAGAGATCGTTTTCCGTAAGCAGGCTTATGGAGTCCTGGACGTTGGCCAATTTTCCTTACCCCCCTTCTTTCGTATCTCGCCGATCGTTTGCAAAGTTTCGCGCACCGCCCGCGTCTTGCGGATTTGCTCCAAGGAAAAGCGCGCCTTGCGCTTCCAATTCGGCCGTTCCTCCCAGGTGCCCGGCACGTTTTGCGGCGCCGGCTCGAGCCAGAAATCTTCGAGATTGACGAGTAAAAAATCGGCCTCGCTCTCCGCCAGAACGCAAAGCCAGGCGCGAAGCACCGCTGCCGGCGTGGCTTCGCTGTTGTCTAACCACTTGCCGGCGCGAAGATAGCTCACCAGCGCGTCGCGCTGCGCCGCGCGGTAGTCATGTTCGGAGCGGCTGTCCGATTCGTTTATGAGTCCGAGCGCCACGCGGTCGGCAATATCCGCGCCGCTCCAAAAACCGGCGAAAGTTGGCGTGTCGTGGGTGTTGAGACTGGCGATGGTTCGGCGCAGCGGTTTGTCCAGCGCATCATGGGAGTCGGGGCGCGTGCCAAATTGGCTCACGTGCATGCCGCGTATGCCGTGCCGCTCCATGGTGCCGTTGACGTAGGACGGCACGGTGCCGAGATTCTCGCCAATGATTTCCGCCTTGTGCCGGTGCGATTCCAAATTGAGCACCGCATAAAACTCTTCGGCGGGATAGCGCACATAGACGCCTTCAGTAGGCGCGAAGCCCGCCGGCACCCAGTAAGAGCGGTGCAACCCCATGACGTGATCAATTCGCAGCATCTTGGCGTATTGTAAATGATGGCGCACGCAGTGAATGTAATAACGGTAACCCTGGCGCCGAAGCCCTTCGGGGTGGAGTGGGGGAAAGCCCCAGTCTTGTCCCTTGGTGAAAAAACCGTCCGGCGGCGCCCCACC
>DASWHT010000074.1:0-10582 GCA_036398075.1 Binatia bacterium
ACGGCAGGCTGTGGTGAGCAATAAAATACGCCGGCTTACGGTTGCGGTGCTGCGCGGCTTGGGAGTCGAGAGCTTTTTTGACATGATCTTGGGCGGGGACAGCGCGCCGGAAAAAAAACCCTCCCCCGCGCTCTTGCATCGGGCGCTGGCGCGCTTCGCGGTGCCGGCCGAGCGCGCGCTCATGATCGGCGACGGCGATATCGATATCGAAGCGGGCAAACAGGCTGGCGTGGTGACTTGCGGCGTGACCTACGGCTTGGGCCGAAAAGAAGATATCATCGCGGCGGCGCCGGACTTTATGATCGATAGTCTCTCCGAACTCGCACGTCATATTTGCTAGACCGGCGTATGACCTAAAGGAGGTTTGTCATGGCAGACGCAATTCCCGATCAATTCAAAGACCTTTTTTCGAAGGCGGCCTTCGCCCAACTCGCCACGTTGATGCCCGATGGAAGCCCTCAAGTCACACCTGTTTGGTGCGACTTCGACGGCACCAACGTGCGGGTCAACTCGGCCAAGGGCCGGGTCAAAGACAAGAACATGCGGCGCGACAAGAAAGTCGCGCTTTCGGTGCAGGACCCCGAAAACCCATACCGTTATCTCGCCATGCGCGGCGAGGTCGTGGAGATCACCGAGGAAGGCGCGGACGCGCACATCGATTCGCTGGCCAAAAAATACCTGGGCAAAGACAAGTATCCGCTTCGCGGGCCGGGGGAAGTTCGCGTGATTTACAGGATCAGACCGGTAATCGTTCACACGATGGGGTGACAGGCTGCAAGTTAGGCCCGGCTTCTGTATTTAAGGTTTTGAATCTGAATCCGGAACCTTGAACTTTGAACCTTTAACTCGAAACCGCGTGAATACGCCGGCCTAGCGGGCCTCCAAACAATCTGCGGGCGCTTCTGCAGCAAAGGCATCGTTGCCGTTAAACTTGTTGAGCGCAGCGAGAGCGGCGACTTTGTAACATTCCGCTAGCGTCGGGTAATTGAAAACGGTATCCACGAAATAATCGAGCTTGCCATGGTGGGCCATGACCGCCTGGCCGATGTGAATCAGCTCGGTGGCCCCTTCGCCGATGCCATGCACGCCCAAAAGCTCCCGCGTCTCGCTGTGAAACAGCAGCTTCAGCATGCCCACGGTATCGCCGATCAACTGTCCCCGGGCGATCTCGCGGTAGCGCGCGATGCCCGCTTCATAGGGCACGCCGTCGCGGGTCAGCTCCTCTTCGTTGCGCCCGACCATGGAGATTTCCGGAATGCTGTAGATGCCGTATGGTAGCAGATGATTAGTGGTCTCGCAGCGAATACTGAAAGCGTGACAGGCCGCGTGCCGCCCTTGCTGCATGGAAGTCGACGCAAGCGACGGAAAACCGACCACGTCGCCGACGGCGTAAATATGCGGCAGCGCCGTTTGATAGTTTTCGTTGACTTTGATGCGCCCGCGCTCGTCGGGCTCGATGCCGATGCCTTCCAGGCCGAGTTCTTTGGTGGCGCCGATGCGTCCGATCGAATAAAGCAGCAACGGCGCGCGAATCTGCTTGCCGCTTTTTAGTTTGACCGTCGCGGATTTGTCCGCCGACTTTTCCACCCCCACCACTTCCTCGTTGAACCTGAGGGTCACGCCGATCTGGCGCATCTGATACTGCAATGCCTCGATGATCTCGGTGTCCACGAACTCCAGCAGGCGCGGGCGCCGTTCCACGAGCACGACGGGGATGCCGAGGGTCGCCAGGATGCAGGCGTATTCACAGCCGATGACGCCGCCGCCGACGATGGTCAATGATTTCGGCAACTGCTTGAGGGTCAGCAAGCAGTCGCTGTCGATCACCGTCTCGCCGTCGAAGGGAATATCCGCCGGATGGGCCGGCTCGGTGCCGCAGGCGATGACGATATGGTCCGCGGCAAATTCCTCCTGGGTCGTCCCATGCCGGATGCTGAGCCGGTGCGGTTCGACAAAGGCCGCAGTGCCGTTGATGAAGTCAACGTGATTGCGCGCCAGTTGGTTGCGGATGATCTCCTGCTCGGCCTTGATCACATGTTGACAGCTAAACGAAAGATCCTCGAGGGAGACGTCCGATTTGACCCGAAAGCTCGCGCCGTAGACGTTGCGCTGGCGAAACCCGGAAAGAAACATGACCGCTTCGCGGAGAGACTTGCTCGGAATCGTGCCGGTGTTGATGCAGATGCCGCCGACGACTTCGCGCCGCTCGATGATGCCGGCCTTTTTGCCGGCTTTTGCCGCTTGGATCGCGGCCTTCTGTCCGGCGGGGCCGGAGCCGATCACAAGCATGTCATAGTGGGTCATGGGACGCTCCTTGTCCCTCGTCATTGAGTTTTATTTTGCCGCGCGCCATCCAGCCGTGCTTTCTGTGTTTAATGTCTGGAAGTTGAACGGAAACCACCAGCGGTTCCTGATTACTCATTGTAAAGTTGAGATCGGCAGCTTTCAGGACAGCTTCAGCGATTGAGCTGCAATCTGCGCCTTTCGGGGCATTCTTCTTGCCAAAAGCATCCTGATTGGACCGCATTAGCACTTACGTGAGTAAGGGCGTCAAAATTCCGACGGTCTGTATGGTTCTATCGCGCAGAACGCCGGCGCGTGCCGCGCGAGACTTTTTTGTCCGCCGGGGGTTCAATTTTCCCCGCCGTGCCCACCGGTTACATCGCCTGAGACTGTAACCCAAGGCCGACGGAATCGCCAACAAGAAGAAACCAAGGAATGTTAAGAGAATGTGAAACGATGAAGGGGCCGCGCTCAAGCGGAGCCGGGCGCCAGGCGCTGCTCCAACGTTCGGGCGCAGCGCGACATGCCGTAGCTGCACAACCAGTAAATCACGGCGATAAACAGGTAAAGTTCGAACGGGCGAATCTCACGATTATTGACGATCTGCGCCGCCTTGGTCAGATCGACGTAGCCGATGATCGACGCCAGCGAGGTGTCCTTGAGCAGCACGATGAATTGCGTCACCAGGGCGGGGATCATGTTGCGCAGCGCTTGGGGCAGCACGACGTAGCGCATCATTCGCTGGTGACTCAGACCTGTGGCGATGGCGGCTTCGACTTGACCGCGGGGCACCGATTGGATGCCGGCGCGGACGATTTCGCCGAGGTAAGCGGCTTCGAAGACGACAAAGGCCGTGAGCGCGACGCTGTATTCCGGCAAAGACTTGCCGATCAGCACCGGAATGATGAACCAGAACCAAAAGATCACCATGACCAGCGGCACGCCGCGGAAAAACTCTACGTAGATCGTTGCGGGATAATTGACCCAGCGGGAGCGGGCGAGGCGGCCAAGGCCGACAAAAATTCCTAAAATGAATCCTAGGATGATTGCCGGAACGGCAAGGCGCAAGGTGCCGCCTGTGAAGCCGCCGATTCCCAGGAACCCCTGAAAGATTAAGAACGTGAAGTTATTCGTGATGACCTGAAGGTCCATCGTGCCCTCAGGAAATGCCGGCGCTGCTTTTGGCGATCATGCCGGGGATCGCGTAGCGCCGCTCCACGCGTGCCATCACGAAGGCGATGGCGAGGCAGAGGATGAGATAGATGAGCGTTCCCGCAGTGAGCGCTTCAAAGGCCTTGGCCGTGTAGGTTTCAATCTGGCGTGTTTGAAAGGTCAGCTCCGCCACGCCGATGGTCAGCGCCACAGAAGAATTCTTCAACAAATTGAGCGACTCGTTGGTTGCCGGCGGTATGATCAAGCGCAACGCGACGGGGAGGATGATGTAGCAATAGGATTGCGCCACCGAGAGGCCGGTGGAGGCCGCAGCTTCGAACTGCGTCTTGGGAATCGATTGAATGCCCGAGCGGATCACCTCGGATATACGCGCGCCGTGGTAGACCCCCAGCGCGCAGACTCCGGCCCAGTATTCCGCGCCGTGCTCGAAAAGCCAGTCCTGCGCAATTTGCGGCAGCAGGGGCGGAACCCCGAAATACCAAAAAAACATCCAGACGAGTAGCGGCACGTTGCGAAAGAACTCGACGTAAAACGTCGCGCACCAACGCACGAGAGCGAACGGCACGGTGCGCAGCGCGCCCGAAAGAATTCCCAATCCCACCGCCAACAACCAGCTCAAAACCGATATCTGAAGCGTTTTGACGAACCCGAAGACCAGCCAGGCGCCGGTCTGGCCGCTCCACAGGACGGACCAATCGAAGTTGTAGGTCATTCGAAGTGCATTAACGTAGGCTCAAGCCTCGAAGTTTCGTGTTTGCAGCGACAAAATTTGGAGTACTGGAGTGATGGAGTAATGGAATAATTTTCAGCCCAACACTCCAACACTCCATTACTCCATTGTTTCATCATTTGGGCACCACCTGCATCTGCAAAAACCGCTTCGTTTCGGGGGTGAGCGGGTAGGGCACTTCGCCCTTGGGACCGAACCACTTGTCATAAAGCTCAAAATACTTGCCGGATTCGATGGCTTCCATCAGGCCCGTATTGACCATATGGCGAAAATCCGAATCGTTTTTCCGCATTGCCATACCATAAGGTTCGTATGAAAAGAATTCCCCGGCGATCTGCCATTCATCCGGCTTGGGTGCTTTGGCTTTTAGACCGGCGAGCTGGATCCCGTCGTTTGCATAAGCCTCCACTTGCTTCTGGGCCAGCGCTTGAAACGCTGCCGGCTGATCCGGAAACTCTACCAGCTTAGCCTTCGGCGCGCGCTCGCGAATGATGCGCGCGTTGGTCGAGCCTTGTTGCGCGGCGACGCGCTTGCCGGCGATGGACTGGATGCCTTTGATAGGGCTGCCTTTGCGCACCAAGAACTGCGCCCCGGTGGCGAAGAAAGTCAGACTGAAATCGACGCTGTCGCGCCGCGCCCGCGTATCGGTCATGGTTTCAGCGATGAGGTCCACGGCGTTGGAGGTGAGCAGCGGGATGCGCGTCTGGGGCGTGGACTCTTTCTTCTCGAGTTTCACTTGTTTGCCGACTTTCTTGGCGATGAGCGGCAGAATCGCTTGCTCCACCAGATCGATGGAGAAGCCCACCCATTGGTTATTTTTGTTGACGTAACCGAAGGGTGGCGAACCTGTGCGCGTGCCGATGGTCATGGCGCCGGTCTTTTCGATCTTCTCCAATGTGGTCTCCGCCGGTGTCGCCCCGGCGTAAAATGCGACGGCGGCGATGGCCAATAATGCGATTGCGAATGCCTTCATGCGACCCCCCCTTTAATCAATGCGATAGGATTTTGCCAAGAAATTGTTTTGCTCTTTCGGATTCCGGAGCCGCGAAGAATTTTTCCGGCTCGCCGGTTTCGACAATCCGTCCTTCGTCCATGAACACGACGCGGTGCGCGACGCGCCGGGCGAAACCCATTTCATGGGTGACGACGATCATCGTCATCCCGTCGCGGGCGAGATCGCTCATAACTTCCAGGACTTCGTTGATCATCTCCGGGTCCAGCGCCGACGTGGGTTCGTCGAAGAGCATGATCTTGGGCTGCATGGCGAGCGCGCGCGCGATGGCCACGCGTTGCTGTTGCCCGCCGGAAAGATTCGCGGGATAGGCATCCGCTTTGTCGGGTATGCCGACGCGTTCCAGGAGCTTCATCGCGACCCCTTCCGCTGCCGCCGCGCTGAGCCCTTTGACCTTCACCGGTGCCAACGTGATATTGCGCAATACGGTCATGTGCGGATAGAGGTTGAACGACTGAAACACCATGCCGACGGCGGCTCGAAGCTTCACGGTGTCGCGGGCCGGGTCGTCGAGCGAAAGACCGTCCACGAATATATCTCCGGACTGGATCGGCTCCAGCCGGTTGATGCAGCGGATGAGAGTGCTCTTGCCGCTTCCGCTGGGTCCGCACACAACCACGACCTCTCCCGCCGCGATCTTCAAATCGATGTCCTTCAGCACATGAAGAGCGGCGAACCATTTGTTGACGTTGCGAAACTCGACCATCGGTGCGACTGTAAGTGACTGATCGGGATTGAAAATAACGGGATTGTATAATATATCAACGACGCAATTTTGCAATCAAATATCTTCCGAGTAAAGGCTTTGCGCTGCCTCTGCGCTCGTGCAACATGGACTATGAGTCTTTTTCAGCGGCTAGGTAGGGGCGAGCAATTGAAGTCCGGGGGGGAGTTGACGCATGGATTTTTATTTGGCGAGACATGGCGAGGCGGTCGCCGATCTCATCGATCCGAGCCGCCCGCTAACCCGCGCCGGACGAGACGACGTCGAGCGGGTTGCCCGCTTGGCGGCGGAGAAAGCCGTTCAAGTGTCGGTTATTTACCATTCCGGTATTCTCAGGGCCGGCCAAACGGCGCAAATCTTCGCCGCGCATCTCGCGCCCAGCGGCGGAGTAGCGACCCTGGCAGGACTGCGGCCTGAGGACGATCCGTCCCTGGCGGCGGCGCAGTTGGCGGTATCGGGGAGCCCCGTCATGCTCGTGGGCCATTTGCCGCACATGAACCGGCTCGCCGCACTATTGGTGCACGGCAATGCCGAGGGGGACTCGATCAAATTTATCCCCGCGATGATGGCCTGCTATAGCCGAGAAGGATCGTGGTGGAAGCTTAACTGGACGCTTTTGCCGTACGTGCAGTGAAGCGCAGTTGACCGGCGCAGGGGGATGGTCTAAAAAGAGAAAAAAGCAAATCGCGAAAGGCAACGGCAATGGCTTCAGAGACTTTGACAGTCATCGATAATCGGACCGGCAAACAATACGAGATTCCGATCCATAACGGCGCCATCAAGGCGACGGACTTGTTTCAAATCAGGCTCAACGAAGACGACGGCCTGGTGAGTTACGATCCGGGCTTCATGAACACGGCGTCTTGCCAAAGCAAGATCACCTATATCGACGGCGACAAGGGGATACTTCGCTACCGTGGCTATCCCATAGAACAGATCGCCGAGAAGAGCACCTACCTCGAAACGGCGTATCTTATCCTCAACGGAGAACTACCCACGGAGCCTCAGTTAGCCGACTTCACGCGTGACGTGACGTTTCACTCGATCATCCATGAGAACATCAAGAGACTCATCGACGAATTCCGCCATGACGCCCATCCGATGGGGATTCTGGTGAGCACCGTTGGGGCGCTGTCCACTTTTTACCCCGATGCGAAGAAAATTTTCGATAAGAGATCGCGCGCCGTGCAGACCTATCGCTTGATCAGTAAAATGCCGACGCTGGCGGCCTTCGCCTACCGTCACAGCCTGGGGTTCCCTTATGCCTATCCCGACAACGATTTGAGCTACACCGGTAATTTTCTCAACATGCTCTTCAAGATGACCGAGTTGAAATACAAGCCCCATCCGGTTCTGGAGCGAGCCCTCGATATTCTTTTCATCTTGCATGCCGATCACGAGCAAAACTGCAGCGCCAACGCCATGCGTAGCGTCGGCAGCTCGCAGGTGGACCCGTACTCCGCCGCGGCGGCGGCCGCGGCGGCGCTTTATGGCCCGCTGCATGGCGGCGCCAACGAAGCGGTGTTGCGCATGCTCATGGAGATCGGGTCGAAAGACAAGGTTCGCGAATTCATCAAGAAGGTCAAGGGTGGCGAGGGGAGGCTGATGGGGTTTGGTCACCGTGTGTACAAGAATTACGACCCGCGCGCTCGGATCATAAAACAGATCGCCGACCAGGTTTTCGAAGTCATGGGGCGCAATCCCCTCCTGGATATCGCGCTGGAACTGGAGAGAATCGCCCTCGAAGACGAGTACTTCATTAGGCGCAAGCTCTACCCGAACGTCGATTTCTATTCGGGTCTGATCTATCAGTCTATGGGGTTACCCATGGACATGTTCCCGGTGCTTTTCGCTATCCCGCGTACTTCCGGGTGGATTGCGCAGTGGGAAGAAATGCTCACCGATCCCGACCAGAAATTGGCCCGTCCGAAACAGGTCTATCTCGGTGCAGAAACGAGAGACTACGTGCCGATGGAAAAGCGAAAATAGGCGGGTTCTACTTCAACTTGCCGCTCAAGCTCTGCAGTAATATCTTCAATTGCTGGCCGACGTACAAGCGCGCGTTGGTTAAGCCATTGAGCCTCATTAAAGCGCTGGCTTCCTGCCCGTAGCGGCGCGCGATGGAAAAGAGGGTTTCCCCTTTCTTGACCTCGTGGGTGATAGACTCGATCGATTCCAGCGCTCTTTCACTCCCCGCGTCGTAGGCTTTTGCGAATAACAGGCTCTTGCCCACGGGGAGCTTCACTATGAAGCTTTCGTTTCCAGGCGGGGTTGCGTTACCCCGCAGGGCAGGATTCAGTCCCCGAATGGTCGATACATCCGTTTCGGTCATTTCCGCAAGCGTGCCTATCCTTAAAGAGCGTCGAATCTCCACCTCTTCATACTCCAACGGCGATTCGTACTGAAGGTTGACGAAACCATATTTCTCGGGGTTGGTGGCGATGATCGCCACGGCAACGAACTTGGGAACGAAATTCCGCGTCTCTTCGCTTAATTGAGCCTTTCTGCTGAGGGTCCAAAAGTCCTTCGCGCCCGATTGTTGGATCGCCCTATCGATGGCACCTTGGCCGGCATTGTAAGCCGCGGTGGCCAGATACCAGCGGCCAAAATAGCCGTGCAATTCTTTTAAATATGCGGCTGCCGCGCGCGTCGACTTCTCGGGGTCCCTGCGCTCGTCCATCCACGAATCGATTCTGAGTCCGTAAAGGCGCGCCGTGCTTGGAACAAACTGCCAGAGTCCCGCGGCGCCCTGGGTAGAGGTCGTGTTGGTTAAAAACGCGCTTTCGATCAAGGCGAGATAAGCCAGCTCTTCCGGCAGCCCTTCGTCGTTGAGCACCTTTGCGATCATCGGCATGTACTTGCCTGACCGCGCGAGAATTTTCTCGAAATAGGGCTTTCCACGTTTGGAGAAGTAATTGATGAAGTAGCGAACCTTGGGATGGTTGCTGACTTCTTTTGAAAATTCCAGCCGGCGCCGTTCGTTGGGTTTTTCAACCGCCTTGTCGATATCCTTTTCGAGCAAATCCAAGAGCCGATTGTCAGCGCGCGGCCCCGGCGTTTTTTGTAACGCCGCGGAATCGTCTAGGCTCAGGACAGGAGCCGCCTTAGGGGTGTCGTCAATCTTCGCTGGTCTTGCAGCGGTCCTCTTAGTCGTATCAATGACGGTCTTGGAGACGGAGGGAGGAAGAGTCGTTTCCTCAATATCCCTTTGTTCCGCCAGCGCCAGGGGCGGCGTGTCAAGTGCCTCAGGCTCGGATGGTTTATGCGAGACGGGCGCGGGATTTTCGTCGGCTGCTGGCTTGGGCAGCTCGCGAGCGAATATTGCCTGATTGGCACGCAAGGGAACGGTCGTGGGGGCGCACCCGAAGGCTCCGCAGAATACCAACAAAAAGAGAGAAATGACCGTTTGCGCAGTCATACGGAAACCCCGTGGTTTGGCGGACTCTACTAAAGTGAGCATCATCATGCAACCTTTTTATCGACAAAAGCCCGTGCGACCAGGTCCATCGCACTCATGAACAGCTTCCCGGTTTTCTGCTCCGTGGTTACGCATGTTGCGGGCCAAGCGAAAAATTGGTGACGCGGGCGGAAATAACAGCGCCATCGTTGGCGTTTCAGAGAGCATTGAACAGGCGTGACGGTTTTCCGTCTTGTGCTGGCTATCTGCCAAACAGCGCCAAAACTCGTCATTTACACAGGCAGCGGTGAACCTTGGTGTGGACGCCGGGTGTTATTACCCGTCTTTTTTGTTGTCGGATGCGAAAGTTGCACACCACGATCAACACCGAGTTTTAACTGCAAAGAACGTAAAAGGCGCAAATGAGGCCGCATACTGCAGGGATTCCCAGACGCCCTTCACTCCACTACACTCCTTCGGCTACCAACGCTTGACAACTCGTCTGTAAAACAACTAGATTCCAGGCCGCGCGGTTTAGAGAATGGATAGCGAGGAGGTTTTCATGCTAGCCCGAGTGTCTCTTTTCCTCGCGGCTTTACTTTTAGGCCTCGTCTCTGGGACCTATGAGTATTATTATCCCAAAGCCGCGGTCAAAAAATAGATCGTCGCGGGGTTCAAAAGGGTTCAAGAATTCAAGGTCAAATCTATGCTACTTCTGCCGTGAGACCGAAGCAGCTTGAAAGGAAACTTGCCATGAAAGGGTCGATGATTATTTGCGGATTGGAATTGCTGATGATTGCGGTGACTTCGCCGCCGGCGCAAAAAATGGCAAATATCCCGCGCCGCGATTCCCGTCTTACATGAAGCCGCCGAAGTCGATTGATGATGTGATGCCGTTCGCGCGCGCGGCGGTGCCGCAACCGAAACTCGGATTATCTCGCGCAAAGACGCAAAGGCCGCAAAGGTCGGAAAATAACGGTGAAAAATTCTCCAAGATAATTCATCTCTTCCCTCCGAACTTTGTGAGCTTTGCGCCTTGGCGGGAGTCAATTCCCCGTGTTCGAGTATTCCAGATCACTGGAAAATTTGCGCAAGCCGCGAAAATTTTCAACTATAGTAGTACGAAGTAGAGGATTGAAGACTCCGAAATCATTGCGCTTGTTGCGGTGAAAAAATAGAAGGGGGGGTGCTATATGGCCAAAAAAATCCGCGAGTTTATGACGCACAGGGAACCGGCTGAACATATCTGGATGGAACGAGATG
>DASWHT010000075.1:0-4597 GCA_036398075.1 Binatia bacterium
CTGGAGGCGGAGAAATCTACGTCGTCGCCGGGGGCGGCAAGGAATACCTGATCCCGGCGGTTAAGGAGATCGTCGAGAATATCGACTTCGATGCCGGGATAATGTTAATTAACCCGCCGGAAGGGCTATTGAACCTTTAGCGCCATTGCCGGTTCAACGTTCAACGTTCAAAGTTCAACGTCCCCTCCCCACATTGAACCTTGAACATTGAACCTTGAACTTGAGTCTTCAAGCCCATGACCACCTTTACCGTCGTTACGATATTTCCGCGGATGTTTGAGTCGCCTCTTGGCCATAGCATTCTTCGCAGAGCTCAGGAAAAAAATCTTATTTCCATCAGCCTGGTGGACCCGCGGCTCTACGCCACCGACCGCCATCGAATGACCGATGACTATCCCTATGGCGGCGGCCAAGGCATGGTCATGAAAGTCGAGCCGTTGGTTGGAGCTATAGAGGAAATCCGCGATTCCTCCGGCAAAACCCGCGTTATTTTGCTTTCGCCTCAAGGACGCGTCTTCAACCAAGAAATCGCGGCGCGCCTGGCCCATGAAGAACGGATTGTCCTGGTTTGCGGCCGCTACGAGGGCATAGATGAGCGGGTAAAAACCTTCGTTGACGAAGAATTGTCGGTGGGCGACTACACGTTGAGCGGCGGCGAACCAGCGGCCCTGGTGGTCATCGATGCGGTGTCCAGGCTGATTCCCGGTGTGCTCGGCAACGAAGCGTCGACCGCCGATGAGTCTTTTACGGACGGACTGCTCGAGTATCCGCAGTATACCCGGCCCGAAGAATTTCGCGGCATGAAAGTTCCGGAGATTTTGTTGTCCGGGGATCATGAGCGGATTCGGCAATGGCGGCGTGGGCAAAGTCTCACGATCACGCGGCAGCGACGTCCCGATCTCGCCGCCAAGTTCGCGCTGACGGAACAGAACCGCCGCGCAGTCAACGCCACCCAGGCGGGGGTTTTTTTGGCCCTGCTCCATCATCCGGTTTACGATAAGAATAAGCAAGTCGTTACCACGGCGGTCACGAACATGGATATTCATGACATCGCCCGCTCGGCCCGGACTTACGGCGTCAGAGGCTTTTATGTGGTCACGCCGGTGAAGGCACTGCAAAAACTCGCGCTTAAAATCCTCGAGCATTGGGAAATTGGCTACGGCAGCCAATACAATACGACCCGCAAAGAGGCGCTGTCGGTGGCGCGCATCCGCGCCGCGCTGGATGACGTACTCATCGATATCGAGCGAGAGACCGGGGAAAAGCCGCTCATCATCGTCACATCGGCGCGGGCTGGCGAGGGCCGGACCTCTTTCGCGGCGCTCAAAGAAATGTTAATAACTAAGGCTCGCCCTTTCCTGATCCTGCTCGGAACCGGATGGGGATTGACTGAGAGTGTCTTCGCGCGAGCAGACTACGTCCTAGAGCCCATCGAAGGAACCGCGGACTATAACCACTTATCAGTGCGGTCGGCAGCGGCAATTATGTTGGACCGGCTGTTGGGAGGCAGGTAGAGGTTAGCAGGGTGCTGAAGAACGCTGCAGGAGTACGCCATGGATATCGTAAACCAATTGGAATCGGAGCAATCGAAAAAACAAATTCCCGTACTACGTCCGGGCGAAACCGTTCGGGTCCACGTCAAGGTCATCGAAGGCGAAAAAGAACGCACTCAGGTTTTCGAGGGGACAGTGATCGGACTCTCCGGCGGCAGCAACCGCGCCACGTTTACGGTACGAAAGATTTCTTACGGCGTGGGCGTCGAACGCGTCTTCCCGATCCACTCACCGCGCATCGATAAGATCGAAGTGGTATCCCGCGGCAAAGTCCGCCGCGCCAAGCTCTACTTTTTGCGGCAGCGATCCGGCAAGGCGGCCCGGTTAACAGGCGAAGACTGAGCGGCCGGCCGAGCGTGGCCGTTTAACGCCCGCCGAGGATTTGCCCCTTGCCGTCGAACACCGCTCCAGGGTGAATTTTTATTTCCGCCGCTTTAACCTCTCCCTGAAACTCGCCTCCCGGCATAATCTCGAAGCAGCCGATGACTTGAACATTACCGCTCAGTTTTCCCTCCACCTGGAGTTGGCGCGCGGAAACGTAGGCGTCCACCCGGGCGTTGGAGCCAATAACCAAGAGCTCGGTGGCTTTCAATTCGCCGGTAAACCGGCTGTCGATCTTTACCGGCAGATTGTAACTGAGTTTTCCCGAAATCGATGAGTTGGGGAATAACACGGTTCTGACGCCGCCTTGTGTCGGAAAAGAACCGTTGCTGTCAGTTTTTCCCACCATCCCGTAATTCCTCTTTCATTCGCAACATACCACCCCGATATGGATAACGAAAGCGGCCACAGGCGAGGCACGCGAACGAAATGGAGTGTTGGCGTAGCGGAGTATTGGAGTATTGGGGGGCTCGAACCCATCACTCCATCACTCCACCACTGCAGTACTCCAGTGCCGATGAGGCGTGTGAATAATCCAGGCCAGTTGTGCTAGCGTGATGCCATGGATCTTTTTGGCGACACACAGGGAAAACCGCGGACCGAGTCCCCTCCTCTGGCCGACAGAATGCGCCCGCGCACGCTTGAGGAATTTGTCGGTCAAGGGCACCTGCTTTCTCCGGGCAAGCTGCTTCGTGAATTGGCCAACGCCGGCGAGTTGCGCTCGCTCATCCTTTGGGGTCCGCCGGGCACAGGCAAGACGACTCTGGCGCAACTGCTCGCCCGCTCGGCCGGCGCGGTTTGCGTGCATTTCTCCTCCGTCACCTCCGGAGTGAAAGACCTAAAGAAAATCTTTCAAGAGGCGCAAGACCTTCAACGCCTCGGCAAGCGCACGGTGCTGTTCGTCGATGAGATTCATCATCTCAACAAATCGCAGCAAGACAATTTTCTTCCTCATGTCGAGCGCGGCACGCTAATCTTGATCGGCGCGACGACCGAGAATCCTTCTTTCGAAGTGATCTCCCCCCTGCTCTCGCGCTGCCAGGTTTTGGTATTGCATTCGCTGTCCGGCGAAGACCTGGCCAGGATCATCGACAGCGCCCTATCCGACGCTCAACGGGGATTGGGCGCGATGGGATTATCTATCGATGCCGAAGCGCGGGATTTTCTCGTCCGGCAGAGTCATGGCGACGCGCGCGCGGCATTGAATGCCCTGGAAATCGCGGCCGCCCTGGCGCGCAATGACAAAATCATCGATTTGCAAACTGCCCAAGAAGCCATGCAGCGAAAAGCGCTCCGCTACGACAAAGCGGGCGAGGAGCACTACAACGTTATCTCTGCGTTTATCAAGAGCCTGCGTGGCAGCGATCCTGACGCGGCGCTTTACTGGATGATGCGCATGCTCGAAGCCGGCGAAGACCCGCTGTTCATCGCCCGGCGCATGGTCATTTTTGCCGCGGAAGACGTCGGCAACGCAGATCCGAGGGCGCTGCAATTGGCCGTCGCGGCCAAGGATGCCGTTCACTTCGTCGGGCTCCCTGAAGGTCGCATTCCGCTGGCGCAGGCCGCGACTTATCTTGCCACCGCGCCCAAATCCAATGCATCCTACAGGGCGATGCTGGGGGCGGCCAAAGACGTGGAAGAAAAAGGCGCTTTGCCCGTGCCGCTCGACCTGCGCAACGCACCCACGGAGCTAATGGATAAACTCGGCTACGGCATGGGGTACAAGTATGCCCATGACTTTCCCGATCACGTGGTCGAGCAGGAACACCTGCCGAAGGAGCTCGAAGGGAACAAGTATTATTTTCCGTCGGACTCCGGCGAAGAGAAGCAAATTAAGCAACGCATGATGCAATGGGATCAAAAACGGAAACGGCCATCCGATTGATCCACCTTGCCGCCCAAATTCGTGTTCGTCCGCGCGCGCGGGACGAGCACGATTTTCGCCCCGAGGATCCCCATGGATAACATTTACCGCCACGTCTTACTTTGTATTTTGACCGGCCTCGTCACCCTTCTTCCCATCGGCGGCACGATCCTTCTGATCGTCTTCGCCGAGAGATCACTGAGCCCGCTCATTCCCGCGAAGTTCTATTTTCCCGGCGAAGGCTTGCTCGCCGTTATTCTGCTGCTCTACCTCTTGGGACTCACGCTCACGACGGTGGTTGGCCGTTGGTTGTGGAATTTACTCGACACAACCCTGGCGAAATTTCCCGGCCTGGGCATGCTCTACCGCACGCTCAAACAAGTCCTCGGTTTGGAATCCGGCGAAGGCGCGTTATTCCAGCGCGTCGTGCTGGTGCATGACCAGGGCACCGGTGGAGCTGAGGTGGGTCTCGTTACAGCGACGGAGGGCAGCGGCGATGCGACACAGCTGGTCGTCTTCGTTCCCGGCTCGCCCAACCCAGCCCAGGGACGCTTACTACGCCTGCCGCCGAGCCGCGTGCTCGCCACCGATTTGTCCGTGGACAAAGCGCTCAAATCACTCTTCTCGCTGGGCAAAGCTTGGCTTTAAACATGGTACGCGGTATTTTTGTACTACTATGCTTGAAAGTTTGCGCGGCTCGCGCAAATTTTTCCGGTGATCTGGAATACTCGAACACGGGGAATTGACTCCCGCCAAGGCGCAAAGCACGCCAAGTTCGGAGGGAAGAGATGAATTATCT